>NZ_JBFBLV010000018.1:61016-85570 GCF_040686835.1 Specibacter sp. NPDC078692 | reverse complement strand
AACCTGATCGTCGGATCATGTCCTGGTCAAACTTGGCGTGTTCAATTCCTGCGGTATAGGGGGCCATATCCGCCGACTCGCGGGGTGGCGGGGGCGGGGACTCGCGGGGGCGGCGCAGAGGGTGGCGGGGGCGGGGACTCGCGGGGGCGGCGCAGAGGGCGGCGGGGGCGGGGACTCGCGGGGGCGGCCGGGCCGATTCCTGAGGCGCGCCACCTTCCCAACGGATGGCTAGAGTTAGAGACGTGACTTTACTGAGCTCGATGGATGCCGCCCGCTATGTTGTTGATGCGCTCGAACGCGCCGGAGTGCGCCACGTGGTGATGGCTCCCGGATCCCGCAGCGCCCCCCTCGTCTATGCCCTGGCCGAGGCTGAAGCTGATAACAGGATCACCGTGCACGTGCGCATCGACGAACGCGTGGCCGGATTCACCGCCCTCGGTCTCGCGTTGGGCGCCAAGGGGCCTGCGGCGATTGTGACCACTTCCGGCACGGCCGTGGGCAATCTACTCCCGGCCGTCATGGAGGCCAACCATGCTGGGGTGCCGCTGCTGGTGCTCTCCGCCGACCGCCCCGTGGAGCTCCGTGGCACCGGCGCAAATCAGACCACGGTCCAGCTGGATCTCTTCGGCGAGCACGTCCGCTTCGCCACCGATGTGGCCGCCGGCTCTGACCCCACCGGCGCTGTCGCTACCGCATTGACCGCCGCCATGGGCAGGCTCGACGGCATCCCGGCCGGCCCGGTCCAGGTCAATCTAGCCTTCAGCGATCCCTTGACCCCCGCCGTGGACGGTTCCGAGTGGGAACGGCTGATGCCGGTCATCGAGACCCCTGAGCTGGGCACAAATGCAGATGCAAACACAAACACGGACGACGCCGGCTCAGGCTCCGAAGCCAGCGGCACCCTTACGGCTCCCGAGCCAGGGGATGGTGTCTCGGAGACCACTGTTGAAGGTCTTCCGGCGGAGATGTTCCAGCCCTTCTCCACCCCCACTTCCAGCCACAGAACGGTGGTGGTTGCCGGCCATGGCGCCGGTCCCGAGGCCGAGTACTTCGCCCGGTTGCTGGGCCTTCCGCTGCTGGCCGAACCATCCTCCAACGCCCGTTTTGGGCCCAATGCCATTGGCGCGTACCGGCTGCTGCTGGATCAATTTGGACCCGAGAGGATGCACCCCATTGAGCGTGTCGTGGTTTTTGGCCGCCCAACACTGTCCCGCCAGATCAGTAATTTGCTGGCGCGCACGGATCTGGAGCGGGCGCTGTTCGTTCCTGTTCCTGTGCCGTGGTTTGAACCCGGGCGCAGGACCGAATTGATCCTGACACAGTGGGACCAGCTGCTCGGCTTTGCAGGCCGCGGACCCGAAGGTTGGCTGCAAGCCTGGCAACAGGCCAGCGAACACGCCGAAGCGGCCCTCGACTCAGCACTCACGGGAACCGGCAAAGATGCCATTGAGCGGCCAGGCCGCGGCAAGCTCGGCGCAGCCAGCACACTGAACGGGCTGCAAGTGGCCCGAGCGGTGTGGGAAGCGGCCCAGAAGGACGCAGGCAGCATCCTCATGCTCGGCTCCTCCAACCCGGTCCGTGACGCAGATCTAGCCGCGCAACCCACCCAGACCAACCACATTGCTGTGCACGCGAACCGTGGCTTGGCCGGGATTGACGGGACCATCTCAACGGCAACTGGACTAGCCCTGGCCACCGGTCAGACCACCCGAGTGCTGATGGGCGACGTGACCTTCCTCCACGATTCTGGCGCACTGAACATTGGCCCAGCGGAGGCACTGCCGAAGCTGCAAGTCATCGTGTTGAACGACGGCGGTGGTGGTATCTTCTCAGTCTTGGAGCATGGAAAGCTGGCCGAGGCGCCCAACTACGCTGCCGCCGTGGAACGTTTCTTTGGGACTCCGCATACGGCGAGTTTGGGCGCGCTGGCCGCGGCCTTTGGCTGGAGCCACGTTTCGGTAGGCACGGCGGCTCAACTCACCACGGCGCTGGCCGCCCCGGTGCTGTGGCCGTGCGTCATTGAGGTTACTGCCGCCAGCCGCGCTGACTTGCGGGAGCTGCACGCCAGCATTGCTGCGGCGGTCCTTTCCAGCTGAGCTGCCAAGATTCTTTGGTGTGTTCAGCTGGCACACAAAAACGGGCCTTGCCAGTGGTGGAAACCACTGCCAAGGCCCGCTTCGTTATTGCGGCCGCTACAGAACGCGGCTGAGGAATTCCTTGGTGCGGTGATGTTGCGGGTTGGCGATGATCTCGCGCGGGTTACCGCTTTCCACCACAACGCCTCCGTCCATGAACGTCAATGTGTCGCCAACCTCGCGGGCAAAGCCGATCTCGTGGGTTACCACGATCATGGTCATGCCGGACTTGGCCAGGTTCTTCATGACTTCCAGAACGTCGCCCACCAGCTCAGGGTCCAGAGCGGAGGTGGGCTCATCGAAGAGCATCAACTCCGGCTCCATGGCCAAGGCGCGGGCAATGGCAACACGCTGCTGCTGCCCGCCAGAAAGCTGGGACGGGTAGAAGTTGGCGCGGTCGGACAAGCCCACCATCTCTAACAATTCCAGTGCCTTCAGCTTCGCGGCCGCCTTGGACTGACGCTTCACCTGGGTAGGAGCTTCAATCACGTTCTGCAGGGCAGTCTTGTGCGGGAACAGGTTGAATCGCTGAAATACCATGCCGATTTCCCGGCGCTGGGCCGCGATCTGCTTGGTGTTCAGATCGTGCAGCTTCCCGTTGACTTCCCGGTAACCGATCAGGTCATTATGCACATAGATGCGGCCTGCGCTGAGGGTTTCCAGAAGGTTGATACAGCGCAGCAGCGTGGACTTTCCCGAACCTGACGGACCAATGATCACGGAAACTTCGCCCGGGTTGACGGTCATGTCGATGCCCTTGAGCACATGATGGTCGCCGAAGAACTTGTGCACGCCCTGGATCTCCACGAGTGGTTTCACTGCGGCTGAGTGAGAGTTACTCACTGAAGCGGTATGGGTCATGGCTTGCCGCCTTCCGTCGTGTCATCAGTTGCGGTGGGTGGGACAGCATGGGCAGCAGCCACTGCGGCGGTGGCCTGAACCGGCGCCTTCGTGACGTTATCTACACCCTTGCCGAAGTGTCGTTCAATGTAATATTGGCCGACCATCAGGATTGAGGTGATGACCAGGTACCAGAACGCTGCAACCATAAGAAGCGGTATGGGCAGGAACGTACGGCTGGCCAATGCGTTGGTCACGAACGTCAGATCCAAGGTGAAAGGAACAGCCAAGACCAGCGAGGTGGTCTTGAGCATGCCAATCGTCTCGTTGCCTGTGGGCGGGATGATGACGCGCATGGCCTGGGGCAAAATGATCCGCCACATGACCTTCGAGCGGCGCATGCCCAGCGCCTCCGCGGCCTCCATTTGGCCGTTGTCCACTGACTTCAAGCCTGCGCGGAAGATCTCTGCCAGATAGGCGGACTCGTTCAACCCCAAACCAACAATGGCGGCGACGGTGGCGTTGATGACAGTGGCCGTGTCCCAAGAAAGAAGTTCCGGCCCAAAAGGAACCCCTAGAACGATCTTCGGGTACAGCACACCCACAGATCCCCAGAACAGCAGCTGGGTGTACACGGGTGTGCCACGGAAGAACCAGACCCACACCCACGACACGTACCTGAACAAGGGGTTATCCGACTGGCGCATAAAGGCCAGCAAGATTGCCAAGACAATGGCGATGACCATCGAGGTAACGGTCAGGACCAGAGTCCAGCCCACGCCTTGAATGACAAGAACGTCAAAAACGTAGGTGCGGAAAGTACCCCAATAGAACTTGGGGTTGGTGGTCATCGACTGGATGGCAAGAATAACCACCAGCAAGATGACGGCGGCGCCGACCCACCGCCACGGGTGGCGGACGGGAACTGCATCAATGCGTTCCACGTCCGCCCCAGGGCCGTGCGAAGCCCGGAATGAGGATCGCCGACTCAAGGTATTATCCCGCCGTCGGGTTCAGTACGGCCTTGGTCAATCCGCCATCCTGATTGTTCCAGGTGGTCAGGATCTTGGTGTAGCTGCCGTCGTCGATGAGCTTGTTCATGACCTTTTCGATGAGCTCGGCAAATGCCATGTCGTCCTTGGCGACGGCGATGCCCTGCTCGGCGGAGTCGTACGCTTCACCGAGTGTCTCCAACTGACCGTTGGTCTTAGCCAAGGCGTTGTTGATGATGGGGGTGTCAGCGCTCATGGCGTCGATGGTGCCGCCAACCAAGCGGGTGGTGACGTCGGTCTGGTTCTTCAACGAGACGATGTCAATGGCCGGCTTGCCTTCAGCGACGCACTTGGCCGAACGGTCTTTCACATCCGGATCTTCTTCAACGGTGCCTGTCTGGACGCCGATCTTTTTGCCGCACAGGTCATCCATGCTGATGCCCTTGGGGTTGCCCTTCTGAACGGCCCACAAAACACCAGCGTTGAAGTAGCTGACAAAGTTCACGGCCTTGGAACGCTCGGGATTGATGGTGAAGGAGGAAATGCCCAGATCGTAGACGGTACCGATCTTGGGAATGATCGCGGAGAAGTCTGAGGTGTGGACAACAGCCTTCTTGCCCAGCGTGGCGGCGATGGCCTTGGCAATGTCCACGTCGTAGCCGATCGGTGTCTGACCGTCCTTGTCCAAGAATTCTGCCGGCTCATAGGAGGTGTCGGCACCTACGTCAAGGGTGGCTTTGTCCTTCAGAGCTGCCGGAAGCAACGCGATCAAAGCGTCGTCCTTGGCCACGGTGGTGGGATCGAAAGACGCTGCTTGCGAAGACCCTCCGCTGCTTTCAGTGCCGCCATCCTGGGAAGCTGTGGTGCAACCCGTAAGCGCCAAAGTTGCAACGGCAAGGACGGCTGCGCAGCGCAGGCCCAGCTTGGATGAGATTTGCATTGATTACCCTTTGTGTAGTCCCTAAGGAGCCAGCATTTGACATCTAGTGTAACCCTCCGTGATGTACATCACGGTAAACAGGATTTCACTATTGAACAACTCTAGGGAGTGCTGCGCAAGGGCCGCGGGGTAGTTTGTGTCTGGAATACGGGACTGAAGCAGGGGTGAATCGGGAAGGAAGAGTTGGTTCGGGAGCCGTTCTAGGGACGGTTTGGCAGTTTCAAGGCCTGCAGCATGGGCCTGAATTTTGCCCAAGTTTCGGCCAGCTCGGCCTCCGGGTCCGAGGCTTCTACGATGCCTGCGCCAGCGTAGAGACGCACCGTGTGGGCATCTTCCAAAACGGCTCCGCGCAGGGCAATGCCCCATTCGCCGTTGCCTGCGCCATCGAGCCAGCCGACCGGTCCGGCGTAGGGTCCGCGGTCCATTTTCTCCAGCTCCAGGATGAGCGTTGCCGACTCTTCCCGCGGCGTTCCGCACACGGCAGCCGTGGGATGTAGGGCCTCAACGAGGGCCAAGGAGGTGGGGACGTGTCCATTTGAGCTGGCCAACTGGGCGGTGACATCGGATGCCAGGTGCCACACATTGGGCAGTTCCAAAATGAACGGTTCCGCCGGAAAGGACAGGTCAGTTGCGAAGGGAGCAAGCTGCCGAGTGAGGGAACGGACGGCAAAGTCGTGTTCGTGGCGCTGCTTGATGGAGCCGCCCAGAACGGTGTCGGCGAAGCCGGTGGAACCGGCTGGTTCGTCCTCACGGTCAAGGGTTCCGGCGAGCACTCGGGCCTGCGCTGTGGAGCCGTCCACCTTGATCAGGATTTCGGGCGTGGCACCCACTAATCCGCGGACGCCGTAGGTCCAGCATTCGTCGTACAGGCCCACCAATCGTTGCAGAATTGAGACTCTGCGGACCGGTGTCGGAAAGGTAGCCAGAACATCCCGGGCTAGAACTACCTTCTCTAGGCCGCCGTGGGCAATGGCCGCGACGCCAGCCTGTACGGAGCCCTTCCATTGCTCTTCGGTGAGTGCACCGGAACGCACGGTGCCCGCGGAGGCGGAATCCGGCGTCGAACTTTCAAGGGAAGGAGAAAGGGAAGCGGAGGGAGCAGAAGAGGCCAAATCTCGTAGGAGCCCTAGAGCAGATTCGGCGGTGGGGACGGTGCCGTCCAGAGAAAGTTGGGTCAACCAGGCCGTGCCGGCGGAGAAGCCCACTACCAGGGCCGGGACGATCAGCACGGATTCGAAGGCGCTGGTTTTGGAGAAGGCGAAAGAGCCAAAGGCCATGGCGCCGGTGCCTGGCATGCGGATGGAATCGTCCACATCAGCGGTGGCCAGCAGCGATTTCCACCACTGTTCGGCGTCGGAAAAGCGTGAGACGCCGGTGCCTGCGAAGGAGGCTATTTCGCCGAAACCCACGAGACCTTCGCCGCGGCGCAACCAACAGAGCGGACCGTCGGGGGAATCTGCGGCGCCTGCGTCCAAAAGTGCGCCGGGGTTGGGGATGCCAAGCTCCGTCAGCGTGGCCGGTGCCAGGGCCAGGGTGAGGGCGCGCAGCGAGAAGGAGTCAGTCATGATGAGTCCAGATTACTCGCTAGGGCAGCAAAATCCGGTGTGCTGGCGGTGTGATGGCCCACAAGCTGCCTCGGGGCCGCCCCATAATGCGCGAAGCTGCACAAAGTTTGAGAGACTAAGGGAGTGAACCGTGCATCTTTGGAGAAGCGTCCGGAAGAAATGGCCGCCATGTTTGACGACGTGGCCCCAAAATACGACATCGTCAACGACATTTTGTCCATGGGGCAGACACGTCGCTGGCGGCGCATCGTGGTGGACGCCGTAGGAGCAGCTCCCGGCCAGCGGGTCTTGGACCTGGCCGCCGGAACCGGCACCTCGAGCGAACCCTTTGCTGACGCCGGAGTGAACGTGGTGGCCTGCGACTTCTCCGTGGGCATGCTCAAAGTTGGTAAGCGCCGCCGCCCGGACATCGACTTCATTGCCGGGGACGCCACCAATCTGCCCTTCGCGGACAACTCCTTTGACGCCTCCACCATCTCCTTTGGGCTGCGTAACGTCATGGATCCGAAGAAGGCGCTCCGGGAAATGCTGCGCGTGACCAAGCCCGGCGGAAAGCTGGTGGTGGCCGAATTCTCACACCCCACCTTTGCCCCATTCCGCACCGTCTATACCGAATACTTGATGCGCGCGCTGCCACCGATCGCCAAAAAAGTGGCCTCCAACCCGGCCGCCTACGTCTATCTGGCAGAGTCCATTCGGGTCTGGCCCAATCAGGACAACTTGTCCGCCTGGCTCACCGAAGCCGGCTGGGACTCCGTGGCCTACAGGAATTTGAGCGGCGGCATTGTGGCTGTTCACCGCGCAGTGAAGCCGCTGGATGGTGGCGGTACCGCCACCGCCGGCACCAGCGCCACCGCCGTTCGCTAACCGTTCGTAAGCTCATTCGTTAACCGTAAGGAACCCCACCCACCGTGAAGGTACTGATAGTAGGTGCCGGTCCCGCCGGATCCACCGCGGCCTGGCACCTGGCGTCCGCCGGGATCGAGGTCACCGTGCTGGAGAAGACCCGTTTCCCCCGTGAAAAGGTCTGCGGCGACGGCCTCACCCCGCGTGCCGTACGCGAAATGCAGCTCATGGGCCTGCCGCACGACCCCTCCGAAGGCTGGCGCCGCAACAAGGGCCTACGCCTGATTGCCGGCGGCCGCCAGATCGAGGTGCCGTGGCCCGAACTCACCGACTTCCCCAACTACGGCCTCATTCGCACCCGTCTGGGCTTTGACGAGTCGCTCGCCAACCATGCGCGTGCCGCCGGTGCCGTGATCCTTGAAGGTCACTCGGTGACCCAGGCTCTCACTAACGACGCCGGAACTGTGGTGGGTGCCAGGGCGGCACTTTTGGATGGGGCTGGCCGGAAGACGGGCGAAACCGCTGACTTCCATGCCGATGTGGTGCTGGCAGCTGACGGGAACTCCACCCGCACCGCCGTCTCGCTGGGACTTGAAAAGCGTGATGACCGGCCCATGGGTGTGGCCTACCGTACCTATTACACCTCCCCCCGCCACGACGATGACTGGATGGAAGGCTGGCTGGAGCTTTCCTCACCGGACGGCCGGACGCTGCCCGGGTACGGATGGGTGTTTGGTGTTGGCGACGGCACCTCCAATGTTGGTCTGGGCATCCTGAACACCTCCAAGGAGTTCGGCAAGCTCGATTACCGGGCCGTATTGCGTGACTGGACGGCCGCCATGCCCGGCGAATGGGGCTTCACGCCGGAAAACCAGGTAGGTGCCATCAGGGGAGCTGCGCTGCCAATGGCCTTCAACCGCACGCCGCATTATTCGGATGGTCTACTGCTGCTGGGAGATTCCGGCGGCATGGTGAGCCCGTTCAATGGTGAGGGTATTTCCTATGCCATGGAATCGGGCCGCTTTGCAGCCGAACACATTGTTCAGGCAGCTGGCACCAACTCACGCTTGGCCGCCGATCACGCACTCTCCAACTACGGAACGCTGGTCCGTGAGCAATGGGGCAGCCACTTCACGCTGGGCCGCGTCTTCGCATCCATGATCGGCAATCCAACCATTATGAAGCTGGCCCTGCGCTCAGGCATGAGCGTGCCGGTGCTGATGCGTTTTGTTGTCCGACTCATGACGAATCTGAGCGACACAGATAAACGCGGATTTGAGGATAGAGTGATTCATCTACTGGAGAAGCTCGTCCCTGCCACCAGCAACCAGGACATTACCCGCACATCCAAGCAACAATCCCTACCAATAGTTAGTGTTAAGCAGTGACTACTTCCGCGAACCACAGCTGGACCCACGCCGGGCAAGGACGCCCCGAGTCTGAGGATCCCAATCCCAGCACCATGGCCATTGCCACGGGGCTGCAACTGCCGTCCGGTTTCACTGCCGTGGCAGAGGACCCGGATCTGGGGCCCTCCATCTCGATGGGCATGGCCCGGGTGGAAAAGGTGTTGCGTGAAGCAATCGCCCATTCCGACCCTCTGGCAGATGCTACGAGCCGCCACTTAGTGGAAGCCGGCGGCAAACGCATCCGCCCACTGTTGGCGCTCCTTGCTGCCCACCTCGGGGACCCGGACCGTCAGGAGGTGGCGCAGGCCGCCGTCGTGGTTGAACTGACGCACCTGGCCACGCTCTACCACGATGACGTGATGGACTCCGCGCCGTTCCGCCGCGGCGCCCCCACAGCCCACGAGGTGTGGGGCAACACGGTTGCCATCCTGACCGGTGACCTCCTCTTCGCCCGTGCCTCGATCCTGGTCTCGGCTCTCGGTGGCCGTGCCCTGGAAATTCAGGCCCGCACCTTCGAGCGCCTGTGCCTGGGCCAGCTGCACGAGACCGTTGGTCCGCGTGATGACGAAGATCCCATTGAGCATTACCTCTCTGTCATTGCTGACAAGACAGGTTCGCTGGTTGCAGCTTCGGGGCAGCTTGGTGCCATCTTCGGCGGCGTTTCAGAAGAGGGCCAAGACGTGCTGCTGGAATACGGCGAAAAGGTGGGCGTCGCCTTCCAGCTTGCTGATGATGTCATAGACGTGACCGGGCTGAAGCAGGTTTCGGGAAAGTCACCCGGAACCGATCTGCGCGAAGGCATCGCTACCCTACCGGTGCTCCTGCTGCGTAACGCTGCTGCAGCCGGCGACGCGCAGGCTGCTGCCGTACTGGCGTTGGTGGATGGCGATCTGTCCAGCGATGAGGCACTTGCCGAAGCTGTAACCGCGCTGCGCGAGCACCCCGTCACGATGGAATCCTGGGCTGTGGCCCGCGAATGGTCCGATGCTGCCATCGCAGCTCTGGCACCGCTGCCCGAGGGAATCGTCAAGACGGCACTGGCCAGCTTCGCCGAAGCCGTGGTCTCCCGCGACGTCTAGCCGCCACCTGCTCCCCAACCTCGTGCCTCGGATGGGCCCCTCCCGGGCGTGGGCCCAGAAAACCGTCCGCGGAGGTGCGCGCCAGTGAGAAATGCCGCCGTTTGACGTAAATGCCAGGGTTGACCTATGGCATTCGCGTCAAACGGCGGCATTTCTGCAGGGCAGCTGATGTGTGACTTCACCGAAGCCGTGGTCTCCCGCGACGTCTAGCTTTTAAGTCAACGGCCCGTCTTGTGCGGACGGCCCGTCTTGTGCAGCCAGGGTTGCCAACATCGACTTTGAAATGCTGATCATCAGTGAACTGCGTGCTTCGTTGCCGTAGCGGACCTCGAGTTCGCGTCCGTTGGCGTCCCACCTGTGGTGAAAGCCCTTTTGACCGGGCGGGGGAGCGCTCGATTCGCCGTAAGCCTGCGTGAATTGGCGCATGATTTCCGCAAAGCACCCGGTGGTTTCGGGGCTGGGCGGCACAGCCTCGAAGCGCAGTTGGAAATAGATCTGGGTGAACATGCCGTCCTCCAGAACCCAAGTGCAAAGCACGGGGCCTGCGAGGGGCGGATCGGTGAGAAAGTGTTGTTCGGAGCCGACGCTGTGCGGGTTTTGCACCGCCCGCAAAGCTGACGTTCTCAGGCCCAGCCGGCTGAACAGCTGTTCCCTCCCGGAATCCGAGGACGGCCATGGATCACGGACAATTTCCGCCACCATGGCCACCACCGCCGAAGGATCAATGGGGGCTTCCAGTTCCAGACCGGGCGGGTGAAGATCCGAAGGCATCAGCTCTGGCGGCCCATCCTGGGGATGGCAAACGGGCTTGCACCTTCGGCGCTGTCATTCCAATGCGTGGGTGCGTTTCGGCGTCGAGCTTCTGCTTCTGAGGCCGTGGCCAAGCCGGCGTCGTCAACACTGACCATGACCCCACTGTGCTGGAGATTGAAGAAGCGGATCACAATGCGGCGGCCGTTGACGTTCCAAACACATGCCTGAACCACGGGATCATGCCAAGGGTTGGACCCTTCTCCGTACAGTTTGGTGAGGCGGCTGTGAATGTCAACGAAACCTTCCCGTGTGGAGGGGTTGTCCGTCTGCATAGACGAATACAGCTGCATGCTGATCCCCAGGAACTTGGCGCCGTAGGACGTCCATGACGAGGAAATCCCCCCACCGGCCAAGGGCGTGCGCAGGGAATAATGTGACACGGCGGGCGCACTCCCGGCATCATCCCAGGGTGCGCCGGTGACCAGACCATGCGCCTCGAACCAGGCCTTGCGGTCCGAATCCGAGCGGGGCCACATCCCTGTTACCAACGTTTCAACCAGGCCAACGACTGCAGCCGGGTCCGGATTCAATCCATTCAAAGGCTCCTGTGCGTTCATAACGCCACGCTACCGCTCCCGGATGAATATTCCCATAGCTGCGGCTGTGCATTTGCCTAACGATCAGTCCTCGTCGCTGAGCACCTCATTGAAGACCCAGTCGAGCATGTCAAACACGAACTCGCTGAAGGTGCCTTCTTCGTTGATCCAAACACCTGTGGCGTTGTTGCGACGCCACACGATGGGATCGGGAACTTCTGCTTGGTCTACCAAAATGCCCCAAGTGTAGGCCTCCTCCTCGTCCTCAAGGAACAGGAGGTAGCCGTCTTCAATTTCCAGCTCTTCGGGATCCCAGAAGTAGTAGTACGCCTCCATGAGCTCCTCGCAGTTGCCCACAGCGTGCAGGAACTCCCGCAATGCCAAAGGCACCGTGATCTGCAATTCTGCAAAGACTGCGTCCAGATCCGCCCAGGTGATGCCGTCGGCCTCTTGCCACGGCTCCTCTAGGTATAACGGAACTAGGCCGCGGAACTTCTCTACGAACATGTCAGACATTCAGATCTCCAGAAACTAGCAACAGGTAGCAAATCGCTTTAGCTCAATCCTATCTGCGCCGGGGCAGCCGGGGTGCCCAGCTACGGGCAGCTAGCGGTGCGCGCCAACCGTACCGCAGGCTCAACATGCGCATAGCGAAAACGGCAACGGCGGCAACGGTCCCGGTAGCTAAATTCAGCCAGCCTAAGTGCCACAGCCCGGTGGCCAGTGCGGCACCAATAAGCGCCGGTATCGCGTAGAGGTCTTGGGGATCGAAGACTTTGGGTACCTCGTTGGCGGTGATGTCGCGCAGGATGCCGCCGCCCACGGCCGTAGTGACGCCCAGAAGAATTGCAGCTACGGGAGTCATGCCAGCTTCGAGGGCCTTCAGCGAACCGGTGATGCAAAACAGTGCCAACCCACCGGCGTCGAACATGAAAAGTAAACGCCCGCTGCGCTGGACATTCTTTACAGTGAAGTAGACCAATGCGGCAGCAGCCAAGGGTGGGACCAAATAGATGGGGTTGGAGAAGGCTGCAGGCGGACCGTCGGCCAGAATGATGTCGCGCAGCACGCCCCCGCCCAGGCCCACCATGGAGCCCAATAGCACCGAACCGACGAGGTCGAATCCCTTCCGGGCGGCGAGTAGGCTGCCAGAGACAGCGAAGAAAAAGACGCCCAAAAGGTCGAGGGCGAGCGGCAGATCAAGGGTCATGGCAACAATCTTCACGCGAGTTCGAAGGGGTTGGGAGGGATCACCAAGTTAGCGTCAGCGTAGCGCGTCTGCCTGAAAAGGGAGTGGATTTCTTGACGCCACCGAGCCGATTTGTGACTACGCTGGGTGAATGAGCCCCGCCCAGTCGTTGATTCATGTTCAAGACTTCCACATGCACTTCGGTGCGAAAAAGGTCATCGAGGGGCTCTCCTTCGATGTGGCGCGCGGGGAGACGTTCGGGTTTTTGGGCAGTAACGGCAGCGGAAAAACGACCACCATCCGTGCTTTGCTGGGCATCTACCGGCCCACCTCGGGAACCTTGGAGATCAACGGCAAGGTATTCAGCGACGACTTTGGCGCCCGGCTCGGCTACCTGCCCGAGGAGCGCGGCTTGTACAAAAAGGAGTCGGTGCTGGATGTGATGAGCTATTTTGGGCGGCTCAAGGGCTTGTCCAAACAGGCTGCACAAGCATTTTCACGGGACTATTTGGACAAGGTTGACCTCGCCGACAAAGCCGATGTGCGGGTGGACAAGCTTTCTGGTGGCGAGCAGCAGAAGGTGCAGTTGGGGGTCACCATCATGAATGATCCGGAGCTGCTGATCCTGGATGAACCCACCAAAGGCTTTGACCCGGTGAACAGACGCCTGCTCATGGACATCATCGAAGAACGCAAAGAAGCGGGAGCCACGGTCATGATGATCACCCACCAGATGGAAGAAGTGGAACGGCTTTGCGACCGAATCATCCTCCTCAAGAACGGCAAAGCGGAGGCGTACGGCACCATTGATCAGGTCCAGAACCAGTTTGGTGGCCGGACCATCAGGCTCAAATACTCCGGAGTCCTGCCTCGCTCGCCGCACTACGACATTACGCTCCAAGAAACTAACTACGCCGAGCTGTCACTGGATGATGCCGTGGATGAGTCTGCCGTGCTGAAGGACTTGGTGCTTGACGGGGTGGTGGTGCGCGGCTTCGTCGCGGCCAAACGCAGCCTGGAAGACATCTTCATTCAGGTCTACGGCGAAGTGCCGGGTGAAGCTGGCGCCGCGGTCTCGCCACCGGGCGAAGGGCCGGGCGAAGGGCCCGGCGAAGATCCCGGCCCCGGTCCAGGCACTGGATGGTTCGCCGCCCGCGGACTGCGCCGGAAGGGAAGTGGCACACATGGCGCGCCATAACTTGGGCACGGTAGTGCAGTTTGAGTTCACCAGGACGGTGAAGAAACGGCGGTTCTGGATAGCCACCTTGGCCATCCCCGTGCTTCTGGGGATTGTCTTCGCGCTGGTCTTCGCTAGCAATTCCAGCACGCAACAGCGCTCCGATGAGCAAAAGAACCAAACGTTGGCCTTCAGCTATTCGGATGCCTCCGGGCTCATTGAACCCAAGCTAGCCACGGCGATGGGTGGGACGCTAGAGAAGGACCCGGGAACCGCCGTCGAACGTGTCAGGGAAGGCACGCTCAACGCATACTTCAACTTCCCGGCCAGCATCGGGAAGGATCCGGTGAGGGTCTACGGGACGGATCAGGGCATTTTCAAGAACGGCAGCTACGACGCCGTGGCCAAACAGCTAGTGGTGCTTTCCGCGCAGCAAAAGGTGGGTTCGGCGGAGCTGACGGCGGCCGTGCAGGGGAATTTCAGCACCGAGTCCCAGACGTTCAAGGACGGACAAATCTCCGGCGGGCTGGAAACCGTGGTGCCGCCGCTGCTGTTCCTGGTGCTGTTTTACGTGGTGATTATCCTGCTCGCGAACCAAATGCTCGCATCCACGCTGGAGGAGAAGGAAAACCGGGTCACGGAGATGATCCTGACCACCTTGAACCCCACGACGCTGGTGGTGGGCAAGGTCATTTCGCTGTTCCTCGTGGGTGCGGTGCAGGCGCTGGTGTTTGCTACGCCCATGGTGCTGGGCTACATCTTCTTCCGGGATCAGCTCGCCATGCCGGACTTTGATCTCTCCAATCTGCAATTCCAATTCCTGCCCATGCTCATCGGCGGGCTCTTGTTTGTGGGCGGATTCATCTTGTTCACGGGCGTGCTGGTGGGCATCGGCGCGGTCATGCCCACGGCCAAAGACGCCAGCACGGTGTTCGCCCCGGTCATGATCATGATGTTCATTCCGTTCTATATTGTGACGATGGTGGTCAGCGACCCGGGCTCGATCATCGTGCAAATATTTACCTTCTTCCCCTTCACCGCGCCCATCACGGCCATGCTGCGCAACGCATTCGGCTCGCTCAGCGGCGTTTCTGCGGTCATTGTGATTGTTGAACTGTTCGTGTTTGGGTTCGTGGCCTTGCGCGTTGCGGTGCACTTGTTCCGTTACGGATCCATCGAATACAGCCGCAAGCTCTCCCTGCGCACAGCCTTCGCCCGGAAGCCCTGAGCCGCGTGGTCGGCCTGCAGCGACGGGTGCTGTGGGTGGCCATCCTCGCCTCCTTCGTGGCATTTTTGGACGGCGCCATTGTCAACGTCGCCCTGCCCGCCATGACCCGCGAGCTGGGCGGAGGCATCACCACGCAGCAGTGGGTGGTGGACGCATATTTGTTGGCCCTGGGATCGCTAATTCTGATCGCCGGTTCCCTCTCCGACACCTTCGGCCGCATCCGAATCCTCCGCGCCGGCCTGCTGATCTTCGGTCTCGCCTCGCTGGCCTGCGCTTTCGCCCCGAGCGCCCTTTTGCTCATTGTGGCCCGCGGAATCCAAGGCGCCGGGGCCGCGCTGTTGGTGCCCAGCTCGCTCGCGCTCATCACCTCCACCTTCCGGGGACCCGCGCAAGGCAAGGCCATCGGTTCGTGGACCGCGTGGACCGGCACCGCATTTCTGGCCGGACCGCTGGTGGGTGGACTCCTCGTCGATTACGCCGACTGGCGCCTCATCTTCGCCATCAACGTCTTCCCCATCGCCGCCACCCTGATCCTGCTCAAAGGACTGAGCCTCGCGGTTCCAATCCCCAACCTGAAGTACGACGCCGGAACCACCTGCGTGCCCCCGCTGCCTGTTGCTCCTCCCGGCACAGCCGTTTCTGCCGTCACAGTGGCGCGGCCCGCGTCCCGGATCGATGTCATCGGGGCTGTGCTGGCCGCCGTCGGACTGGCCGGGACGGTGTTTGCCCTGATTGAGCAGGACCGGCTGGGGTGGGGGAGTGCGCTGGTGTACGGGCCGTTTGTGGTGGGGATTGCTGCGTTGGCGGGGTTCTTGTGGTGGGAACACAGAACCCCGGCGCCCATGATGCCGCTGGCTCTGTTCCGGATCCGCAACTTCGGTGTGGGTAACATTGCCACCACCTTTATCTATGCGGGGTTGTCGCTGGGGCAGCTGCTGGTGGTGCTGTTCCTCCAGGAGATTGCCGGGTTTACGGCTGCTCAGGCGGGGCTGGCGTCGCTTCCCGTGGCCGTGATCTCGCTGTTTCTGGCCGGGCCGTTTGGCACGCTCGCCGGCAAGTACGGGCCCCGGCTGTTCATGGCGCTGGGGCCTTTAGTGGCTGGCGTGGGCTACGCGATGATGGCGTCGGCTACGGAACCTTTCAATTTTTGGTTGCAGATTCTGCCCGGACAACTGGTGTTTGCCGTGGGGCTGTCCATCACCGTGGCGCCCTTGACGGCGGCCATTCTCGGGGCGGTACCAACGGTGCAAAGCGGGATTGGATCGGCCATTAATAATGCGGTTTCACGGGTGGCCGGGCTCATTGCCGTGGCGCTCGCGGGCGTGATGCTCGGCGGTGTGCTGGACTACGATTCGTTCCGGCGGGTCATGGTCATCACGGCGCTGCTGTTCCTGGTGGGGAGCGCGGTTTCGGCACTGGGGATCAGTAACGCCGAGGCGCGGAGGCAAAGGAGCGACGCGGAGGACGGCGCCGGTAATGATGATGGGGACAAGAGCGGGCCTGTAGAGCTCGCTGACTCCTGACGCACCATCGGTGCGCGGACAGCTACGCCGCTGACGTACATTGGCTGTGAAGAATTCTTGGGAAAGGACCCAACCATGGAGCATGAAACCGTGATGATCGCCTGCGCCCACGGCACCAACAACGCCGAAGGTCAGCGACGCATCAACCAGCTCAGGGCGGATATTGTTGCATTACGTCCGGGATTGAGCGTGATTGAAGCCTATGTTGACGTTCAGGAACCGGCGTTACCAGATGTGGTGGCCGGGTTGGCCCATGATGTGCGCGCAGTGGTGGTTCCGTTGCTATTGACCGTGGGGTTCCACGTACAAGTGGACATTGCTGATGCCGTTGCCAGCCGGCCTAACACCCTAGCTGCCGCGCCGCTGGGCCCCGATCCGCGCTTGGCGAAGCTGCTCGATGAACGGCTCGGCGAGCTGCCTGCTAACTGGGGCATTGTGTTGGCGGCGGCAGGTTCCTCGCGGCCCGAAGCGGCCGAACCCATCGAGGTTTTGGCCGCGGACCTGGCCGTGCGCCGTCCGGAACGGATCATGGCAGCCTATGGCGCAAGTGCGCGGCCCTCGGTCCCGGAAGCCGTGGCACAATTGCGGGCCGACGGCGCTGCCGGGGTGGCTGTGGCCTCCTATTTGCTGGCCCCGGGCTATTTCCACGACCAACTTTCGCTAGCTGGAGCTGAGCAAGTGGCTCCGCCTCTGTTGCCTTCCGGGCTGCTGGCGGAACTGGCGCTGGAGCATTTTGACGCGGCACTGCCCAGGGTCGCCCAATAATTCGGCATAAAGGTGCACCGTGAACTAGGACCCGTGAATTAGGGCCCAGGAATTAGGACCCGGGAATTAGGGCCCGGGTGATACTCGGCGCCCAATCGAGTTGCCAGCTGTGCGCGAGGTTGAAACGCGAGGTTGAAACTGCAGCTGATGCGATGAATCCGCTGGTTTCATCGCATCAGCCGCAGTTTCGAATCCAGGAGAAATCAGAAATCGCATTACCTGCTGTTTCAAAGCCAAGATTCCAGTCTCGGGATGGCGCCCCTGCCCGAGTACGTCATGCACACATAGGAAGCCACTGGCATGTGTGACGAAATATTGCCCAAGGTGAACCCGCGTTTCACGATTGATTGGCCGCCGCGCGGGACCAACCTACGCTCGTTCTCATGACACAGACAGCTCTAGCCGGAGCGACCGCCGAGGCTCCCACCGCAGCAATCTCCGAAGCCACCACAACAGCGACCGCGGCAACCTCGCCAGCCGCCACCGGGCCCGCAGCCGAGAAGCCGGTGCGCCCCGTGCGGGCCCGCCCCGCAAGCAAGCCGCACGGGCAGTGGAAGATCGATGGCAAGGCGCCGCTGAACGCCAACGAGGTCTGGAAGCAGGAGGATGACGGGCTGTCCGTGCGCCATCGCATCGAGACTATCTACTCCAAGCAGGGCTTTGACTCGATCGCCGACGACGATCTGCACGGCCGCTTCCGCTGGTGGGGGCTGTACACGCAGCGCAAGCAGGGGATCGACGGCGGCAAGACTGCACAGCTGGAACCGCACGAGCTTGAAGACAGCTACCTCATGATGCGGGTACGGACCGACGGCGGACAGCTCACCACCGAGCAGCTGCGGGTAGTGGGTCAGATTTCCATTGATTTTGCGCGCAACACTGCGGATCTGACCAACCGCCAGAACATCCAGTTCCACTGGATCGAGGTCGAGAACATTCCGGAGATCTGGCGCCGACTCGAAGCCGTGGGCCTGCAAACCACCGAGGCCTGTGGCGATGTACCTCGCGGCATGCTTGGTTCCCCTGTTGCGGGCATCGCCAAGGCGGAGATCATTGATCCCACCGATTTCCTACAGGAACTGCGCGACCGCTACATTGGCAATCCGGAGTTTTCCAACCTGCCGCGCAAGTACAAGACCTCCATCACCGGCTACCCGGATCACGACACCATCCACGAAATCAACGACATTTCCTTCGTTGGCGTGGAGCATCCGGAGCTGGGCCCCGGCTACGACCTGTGGGTGGGTGGTGGGCTCTCCACCGCGCCCCGTCTGGCCCAGCGCGTCGGCGTGTTCGTGCCTCCGGAGGAAGGCCCCGCAGTGTGGGAGGGCGTCACCAGCATCTTCCGCGACTACGGCTACCGGCGCATGCGCAACAAGGCCCGCCTGAAGTTCCTGGTGGAGGATTGGGGTGCGGAGAAGTTCCGCCAGGTCCTCGAAGATGAATACTTGGGCCACAAGCTGCCCGACGGCGTTACCCCGCCCAAGGCGAAAGTCAACGGTGACCATGTTGGCGTGCACGAGCAAAAGGACGGCAACTTCTTCATCGGCGCAGCCCCCTGCGTGGGCCGGTTCTCCGGCACGGGGATGCTGGCTCTGGCGGACCTTTTGGAGGCCCACGGATCGCACCGTCTGCGCACCACCCCGCTGCAGAAGATCATCGCATTGGACATTCCCAAGGACCACGTTGAGGCAGTGATTACTGGACTGGATGAGATTGGGCTGTCCGCCCGGCCGTCCGTCTTCCGTCGTAACACCATGGCGTGCACAGGCGTGGAATTTTGCAAGTTAGCCATCGTGAACACCAAGGACACGGCCATCAACATCATTTCCGAGCTCGAGGAACGCCTAGCTGATCTGGTCGACGCCGGGGAACTCGATGAGCCACTCACGCTGTACCTCAACGGCTGCCCCAACTCCTGCGCCCGCATCCAGACGGCGGACATTGGCCTGAAGGGCATTGTTGTCCCCACGGACGACGGCGGCACCCAGGGAGGCTTCCAGGTTCACCTGGGTGGCGGCTTGTCTTCGCATAACCGTGAGGAGGCTGGTCTGGGCCGCACCGTTCGCGGTTTGAAGGTGGCTATCCCCGACCTGCCCGACTACGTGGAGCGCGTCATTCGCAGCTACGTGAGCAACAAGCTGGCGGAGGAAACCTTCGCAGAATTCGCCCACCGAGTTGATGAGGAGCTGCTGACATGACAACTGCAACCGCCCTGCGCACCCATGATGAACTCAAGGCCATCGCCGCAGCCGGTGCAGCGGAACTGGACTGGGATGCGTCCGCGCAGGAAGTCATCGCCTGGGTGGCGAAAAACTTCGCAACCGGTGCGGCCGCCGTCGCCTGTTCCATGGCAGATGCCGTGCTGCCGGCACTGGTTGCCGATCAGCTCCCCGGCGTCGACGTCCTCTTTCTAGACACCGGTTACCACTTCCCCGAAACGTACGCCACGCGCAATGAGGTTGCTGAAAACCTGCGGGTGAACGTGGTTGACGTGCTGCCGCGGAACACCGTCGCGGAGCAGGATTCGCTGGTGGGCAAAAACCTGTATGCGAGCGATCCGGCCCAGTGTTGCGCGCTGCGGAAGGTGGAACCGCTGAGTCGTTCGCTCTCCGGATACGAACTCTGGTTCACCGGAGTGCGCCGCGACGAGGCCCCCACCCGGAGCAACACCCCGCTGGTGGTGTGGGATGAGAAGAACGGCTTGGTCAAGGTCAACCCCGTCGCCACCTGGACGTACGAGGAATTGATCAGCTACTCCGATGAGAATCTCCTTCCCGTGAATCCACTCCTTAGCCAGGGCTACCCGTCCATCGGATGCGCACCCTGCACCAACAAAGTGGCCCCCGGCGCCGATCCCAGGAGCGGACGCTGGGCCGGAACCTCCAAGACAGAATGCGGACTACACGTATGAGCACCCAAACCATTGATCCCCAAGCGCTCCCCGACCTCGCAAGCTCGGCCGGGGTCCCCTCGCGCTCGGAGACCCCTTCTGGTGGTCCTGAGCTGAACTCCCTTGACCTGCTGGAATCCGAGGCCATCCACATCATCCGTGAGGTGGTGGCCGAGTTCGAGCGCCCCGCGCTGCTGTTCTCCGGCGGCAAGGACTCGGTAGTCATGCTGCATCTGGCTACCAAGGCGTTCTGGCCCGGCAAGGTTCCGTTCCCCGTGTTGCACGTGGATACGGGCCACAACTTCCCCGAGGTCATTGACTTCCGTGACCGTACCGTGGAGCGTTTGGGCCTGCGCCTGGAAGTGGGCTCCGTCCAGGAGTTCATAGATTCCGGCGAGTTGGCAGAGCGTGCAGATGGCACCCGCAACCCGCTGCAGACCGTCCCGCTGCTGGATGCCATTGCCGAGAACAAGTTCGACGCCGTCTTTGGTGGCGGCCGCCGTGACGAGGACAAGGCCCGCGCCAAGGAGCGCATTTTGAGCCTGCGCGACGAGTTCGGTCAGTGGGATCCACGCAACCAGCGCCCCGAACTGTGGAATCTGTACAACGGCCGCTACACAGTGGGCCAGCACGTGCGTGCGTTCCCCATCAGCAACTGGACCGAGCTGGACATTTGGCGTTACATCGCCCGCGAAAACATTGAGCTGCCGGGCCTGTACTACGCCCACGACCGCGAGGTCTACGAGCGAGACGGCATGTGGCGTGCGGTGGGCCCGGTTTCTGAACCGCGCTCCGATGAGGAAGTCGTCATCAAGCAGGTCCGCTACCGCACCGTGGGCGACATGTCCTGCACCGGCGCCGTTGCTTCCGATGCCGCCACCGTCCATGACGTGGTGCGCGAAGTTGCCGCTTCAACCCTGACCGAACGTGGCGCCACCCGGGCCGATGATCGCATCTCCGAGGCAGCCATGGAAGACCGCAAGAAAGATGGCTACTTCTAATGAGCGCAACAAACACCTCGGTGGTCGATCCCCAGGCCCTCCCCAACCTCGCAAGCTCGGCCGGGGACCCCTCGGGCCAGGGGGCCCAAATTGCGACCCCCGCAGAGACCCCGCTGGAGCAGTCCACCCTTTTCCGTTTCGCCACGGCCGGCTCCGTCGATGACGGCAAGTCCACCCTGGTGGGACGCCTGCTCCACGATTCCAAGGCCATCTTGGCTGACACGCTCGACGCCGTCACCCGCACCTCCGCGGACCGTGGCTTCGGCGGTGAAAACGGCAGTACCCAGAAGATTGACTTGGCGCTGCTGACCGATGGCCTGCGGGCCGAGCGCGAGCAGGGCATCACTATCGATGTGGCCTACCGCTACTTCGCCACCGACCGGCGCAGCTTCATCCTCGCGGACTGCCCCGGGCACATCCAGTACACCAAGAACACGGTGACGGGCGCGTCCACCGCGGATGCCGTCGTCGTGCTTATTGATGCGCGCAAGGGTGTGCTGGAGCAGACCCGCCGGCACCTGTCGGTGTTGCGCCTGCTGCGCGTGCCCAACGTGGTGGTTGCGGTGAACAAGATCGATCTGGTGGACTTCAGCGAGGATATTTTCCGCACCATCGAGACGGATGTTCAGGGGGTCGCGGTGAGCATCGGCCTCGATGATGTGGTGGTCATTCCGGTCTCCGCACTGGAGGGTGACAACGTGGTGGAGCGTTCGGCCCACACCCCGTGGTACACCGGATCGAGCCTGCTGGATCTGCTGGAAACGCTGCCCACCACCGACGAGCTGGAGCGCGGGCTGGAGCCGTTCCGCCTCCCCGTTCAGCTGGTCATCCGGCCGCAGGGTGCGCTGGCTCCGGAGCTTTCCAACGCGGACGACGCCGGAGCCTCCTTCCGTGACTACCGCGCCTACGCCGGTCAGCTCGCCTCGGGCGGCGTCTCGGTCGGGGAGTCAATTACGGTGCTTCCCTCGGGCCGGACCGCGACAGTGGTGGGCATCGACTTTGCCGGCCGCTCGCTGGATCGCGCCGTGGCGCCGCAGTCGGTGTCGCTGCGTCTGAGCGAAGAGATCGACATTGCCCGGGGTGACGTTATCGCGGCAACGGGCACCTTTGGCGAGGTTAGCCAGGACCTGTACGCCGAGTTGTGCTGGCTGTCCACGAAGC
This sequence comes from Specibacter sp. NPDC078692, assembly GCF_040686835.1. Lineage (NCBI taxonomy): Bacteria > Bacillati > Actinomycetota > Actinomycetes > Micrococcales > Micrococcaceae > Specibacter > Specibacter sp. NPDC078692. The sequence continues at coordinate 63,478 of NZ_JBFBLV010000018.1, read as the reverse complement.
CCTTGCGTGAGGGCTCTAAAGTGCTGATCAAGCACGGCAGCAAGACCGTTCAGGGTTTGATCCGCGCCGTCACGGGAAAGCTAGAGCTGGAGTCGTTTGACTACCAGGCCGCCTCCGGGCTGGAACTCAATGACATTGGTACCGCGCAGATTCGTTTGGCGTCGCCGCTGCCCATCGAGACGTACGCACTGCACCGCCGCACAGGCGCGTTCCTGGTGATCGATCCCCAAGACGGCAACACGCTGGCTGCCGGCCTTGTCCGGGACCATCCCGGAGACCACGAGGATGAGCGCTACAACATCTAGAGCGCTTGTCGCAAAAATGATCCCGATCCCGCTCTCTGACCCCAAATGGCTTCAGAACGCGAGATCGGGATCATTTTTGCATGTGAGCAGTGCGTAAATTTCTCGAGAAGTCTGGAATTTCGCTGAGGCGTGGCATAGGGTGAGCCTCAGATCTTGTTCCGGCCGAAATCTCACGGCGTGGGAGCAGCTTCTACGTTTGTTCGCAGGGTTTTTGCACGGTCTCTCATGGTCTCAATAAGCAGTGCTGGCGTAATCCGAGGGGGTGGACGCGGTGGATGGCAACTCAGAATCATGGACGTTGAGCGCTATTGCTTCGCGCGCCCTGCGGATTGCTGTTGGGGCTGCCCTATTTGCCGCAGTTCTGCTCATTTTGGGTTCTAGTGGTGCCTTTGCATCCTCAGGATCCAGCCCCACATCTGTTACAGCAGCCAAGCCCGCACCGGATAAGGGTAACGGGCTTATTTCAGGGATCTTGAGTCCCGTTGTTGGCGTTGTAGACAAAGCAGTCTCTCAGGTCCCCGTTGTCAAAGACATCGTCGACAACGGTACCGTTGGCAAGGTTGTTGCCCCCGTTTCAACCGTGACCGACAAGGTTGAAAGTGCGGTGAAAACCGTCCCTGTGGTTGGCGCAGTGGTGGCCCCGGTCCGCCAAATTACCAACGCGGTGGTACCTCCAGTTGTCAACGCTGCCGAGTCCGTCACAACCCCCGTCTTAGGCGCCGTTGATCAAGCCGCGGCACCCGTAATTCAGGCTGTTGCACCCGTTCTAAACCCGGTCACCGGAACTGTCCGGCCAGTTGTTGGCGGTGTAACGGACGGCGTTGTCGAAGTCGTTGACACTGTTGTGACGCCCGCACTTCCCAGCACTCCAGTTGTTCCAGCTGCCCCGAGCGTTCCCCAAACACCCAGTATCCCAGGTGCCCCAGGGACGTCCGATACTACCGATGGCCATGACACATCAGGAGTTCCTGGCGACGGCCACACCGTCGGTGGTTCTCATAGCCAGGCGGCTACTTCGGTCAGCGAGGTTGAGGCTGTGAAGGCCGCCGATGCGAAGTCTGACAGCCAATATGCCGCCCTTGATGCGCAGATCGGTGTAGGAAACTTTGGGGCGCTCGCCCCGTATTTGGCTGACCGGCAGGTTGCCGGAGCTTCTAATACTGGTGAGTCTGCTGCCTTTGCAGTCCCCTCTGGAGCGCAGCCGGCTGCCAGTTGTGGCTCCGATTCCCATAATGCGGCTGTGGGGCCGTGTGCCACTGCAGTGGTTGCAGGCGCCGTTCCGGGGCCCGCCTCAGGAAGCAGCGCAGGGGGATCGGGTGGTGCCGCTGGGCCGGTGGCCGCTGATGAGCACATGTACGCACAGTTTGCCCTCGCAGGAGGCGCCGCTGCCTTGCCCAGCACCGACTGGCCCCTGCCTGCCTCCATGCCCGAAAACCCCGGATCAACACCTGGCTAGATGACCTTTTGCCTTTCCCCTTTTGCAGGGTGAGGCCAAGGTCTTTCCTTGATTTGCGATCGCAAACAAGGCCAAAAAATCTTTGTCAGGAGTTGGACAACATGCATGCAATAATTCGTCGATCGCTGTGCGCAGCGGTCTTTGCTGGAGGGCTTCTTGCCCTCGGCGCAGGAGCAGCAAGTGCTGCTGAGCCGTCAAATTCGGATGCCCTCAACACACCTTCCGTGGTGCAGGGTCAGCTTTTCCACACATCCAGTCACAGCGCCAATAACCAGTCCGAGGGCCTCCTTGGAGGTTTGCTTGGCGGTGTGGTTGGTGACGTGCTGGATAACGTCCAGGTGGCTGTTCCGGTCACTGTTCCGGTGAATGTTTCGGGCAACGCTGTGGGTGTTCTTGGGAACGCTGTTTCCAAGGATTCATCGGCGGTGAACACAACGGTTGCTCCGGATGTAAACCAGAGTTCTAACCAAGCCCCAGCTGTTTCCGCTATCGACGACGGTTTGCTCGGTGGCGTGGTTGGTGACGTGCTGGATAACGTCCAGGTGGCTGTTCCGGTCACTGTTCCGGTGAATGTTTCGGGCAACGCGGTCGGTGTCCTAGGCAATGCTGTTTCCAAGGATTCATCGGCGGTGAACACAACGGTTGCTCCGGATGTAAACCAGAGTTCTAACCAAGCCCCAGCTGTTTCCGCTATCGACGAC
>NZ_JBFBLV010000018.1:0-60917 GCF_040686835.1 Specibacter sp. NPDC078692 | reverse complement strand
TGCTCGGTGGCGTGGTTGGTGACGTGCTGGATAACGTCCAGGTGGCTGTTCCGGTCACTGTTCCGGTGAATGTTTCGGGCAACGCGGTCGGTGTCTTGGGCAATGCGCTTTCCACAGGTTCCACTGCTGTGAACACAGTGACACCAGGTACGCCGTCTCTGCCCGTCACACCGCTCACTCCGGTGTTACCGACAACCCCGGAAACTCCCACATTGCCCACAACTCCGCTAACCCCGCTTTTGCCGACAACGCCCACAGCACCAACAACCCCGAGCGCGCCGTCACTGCCGGCAACCCCGGCACTACCGCACAGCCCAGCCAACCCGGACGTACAGGCAGTACATGCTCCCGGTCTGCAAGCTATGGGGTCTGGTATTCAGGCGATGAGTAACGGGGCAACTGCCCAGCTGGCTTACACAGGCACCGGGTTGTGGCCGATCTTCTGGTCCATCGCGAGCCTCATGGTCGGTATGGGCTTGATGATGTTGCGTCGGGTCAGGTTCCAGGAAATCTGAGAATCTGGCTTGCAAAGATCCCACTGATCCCGCTTTTCGACACCAATCCTTGAACTCGCCAATCCCGGTGCCGAAAAGCGGGATCGCGACCATTTTTCGCGGGGCTTTCCCTTGACATGGTTCGCGGAGGCGGAAAGCATGAAGTGGTCCGAATAATTACGGTCCCGGCAACACTCCATTGAGGGAGTCACCATCATGACAACACAAGTTTTCATCAACCTGCCCACCGCAGACCTCAACCGTTCCAAGGATTTTTTCTCCGGGCTGGGATGGAAGATCGAACCCAACTTCACCGACGAAAATGCGGCCTGTGTAGTGATCGACGAGAATATCTTCCTCATGATGTTGACGCATGATTTCTTCGCCACGTTCACCGACAAACCCATTGCGGATCCAGCCACATCATTGCAGGTACAGACGGCACTGAGTCGATATAGCCGCGAAGATGTTGATGCATTGCTGGAAAAGGCGATTGCGGCTGGTGGCAGGGAGCCCCGGCCTGCTCAAGATATGGGCTTCATGTACTCCCGTGACTTCGAGGACCCTGACGGCAACTGGTTCAGCGTTTTGTGGATGGACCCGAGGGCTGCCGAGCAGGGTCCCGAAGCGTTTCTGTCGGAGCAACAGGAGAATTAGCCGAAGTTGAAGCGGCGGTTCTGTCGCTGGCCCAGATCCATGTCTGGACCAGCTCGGTCCCTAAGCTTCAATTACCGTGCGGTGTAGCCGCCGTCAACGACCAGCTCGGAACCAGTCATAAAGGCGGCGTCGTCGCTGGCCGCGAACAGGATGACGGCGGCCACATCCTCCGGGCGGCCGAGGCGGGCCATCGGAGTGGTTGCGGTCAGAAGCTCGCGGTCTGTTTCGCCCAGAATGGGAGTCTCAATGAATCCCGGGTGCACCGAGTTAACCCGCACGCCCTCGGTGGCCCAGCCGAGTGCGGTATTTTTGGTCAGTGTCCGCACGGCTCCCTTGGCAGCCGCGTACGCAGGTGAAGTGCCAAAGCCGCCGACGATCCCGAACATGGAGGATACGTTGACCACTGCACCGTTCCCGGACGCCTTCAATGCTTCCGCAGCTGCCTTCTCGCCAAGGAACACGCTGGTTTGAGTCACAGCGACCACCTTGTTGTAGGTGTCCAAGCTGGTGACTTCAATGGGTTCGTTGTCGCCAATGCCAGCATTGTTGACCAGTACATCGAGTCGGCCAAACTCGCCGAGGGTGAAGGCCACGGCACTGGCCCAGCCCTCTTCGCTCGTCACGTCCAGGTGAAGTGCGCGAGCAACGCCACCGGCTGCTTGTATCTCAGCAACCACTTCATTAGCTAACTGGTCTTGCACGTCGGCGACGACGGCGCTGCCACCCTCGGCTGCGAAGCGCACAGCCGTGGCGCGTCCGATGCCACTAGCGCCTCCGGTGATGATGCCAACACGTCCAGCAAAGCGGTTCATTGCTTTCTCCTCATTCATGTGGGCCACGCCCGAGCATGGCAATCAGAAAATTCCAACTATCCAACACTTGTTGGATAGTCCCTAGGTTACGCTTGAACAGCCAAAAAGGCCAGACATGATGGTCTGCATCACTAAGTGGGGGAGGGTTGCGTGAGCGCACACTCAGAGGGGAACGAAGGGTCTTTGGTCGTAGATAGTTCTGCAATGGACCCCCGAGCGCTGCGTAGTCGTGAGCAACTGGCGGCGGCGATTTTGTCATTGGCGGAGGCGTCGGACGTTGACACCTTGACGGTCGCGCAGGTAGCCACAGAGGCAGGGGTCAACCGCTCCACGTTTTATCAACATGCCGCCTCGCCGGCGTCACTGCTGCGATCAGTTCTTTCCGCGGAACTGGACGTGGTGCGGGCTGAGCATCTGGAGGCAAGCGGAGACATCGCAGTGGCTTTGGCGGAACTCACGCGCGGCGTCGTGGCGCATATCGATGCACGCCGAGGGGTCTATCGGCAGGGACTAGAATCTGGCGGCGGTGCCGCAGCATTGCATTCCATGCTCGGGGCCCACTTTGAGCGCTCAGCGCTGCTGCTCATTGAGCATCGCGACATCGTGGTTCGTGGAGTGACCGGCCGGCCGGTTCCTACGGCCATGATGGCCAGATTTCTTGCTTATGCGGTAGTCGGAGCCTTCGAAACCAGGATCCTGGAGGTTGAGCCACGCCCGGAAGAAGACTTTATGGAGGATTTACGCGCGCTGATGCCGCACTGGTGGCCCATAGCCTAGCGCTGCGAAGTAGCTCGAGCGGAGCTGTGCATTAGCTGGCTAGGACCTGTGTGGAGTCTTCCCAAATCTTCTCGCGGGTTTCGCTCGCACCCACTTGCGCCGCATTCCAATTCCACGTGCCGCTGACCAGTCCCGAGGGAAATAGCTGCCCGCCGGGCACCTCGCGGACAGCGGATAGCAGTGCTTCGAGCTCCGCGAGGCCCAGATACGCACCGAACGGCATGATAATTCGGCCCGGATCATCACCTCGCTGCGGGGTCCCAGGCACCTTTTTCACCATGCCGGCAGGAGCGGCAATGGTGGCCTTTTGGTCCACTCCGATGCAGAGAAAGATCCCGCTCTTGGCCCCGTCAGCATAAAGTCGCCGGCGCAACCCCGTGCCCATGAGCGCACCAACGCCCCTGCCAATTGTCGGCCGGTCCTCCGTTAAGTTCAGGCGGGACGCCATTGCTTCCCCGAGTAGGCCTCCGCTGGAATAGTGCTCCTGTTCCGCATTTGCGTACAGGCAGGTGATTCGATCGTAGGGAAGAACGACGTCGGCCAAGGTTAGGCCATGTGGGTTGACCTCGATGACCGTGGTGCCGTCGGCAGCCAGGAACAGCTCGGCCCGCCGTTCCATGCGGCGAATCCACAGCTTGGTAAAAAAGGGTACGGACACGAATGCTCCGGCTACCGCAAGGACTCCGGCGGTGCTGGTTAATTCTGGGATCCAGATCAGGCCGACGGTGAGGATAATGACAGTCAAAATTCCGAAAATAACAAAGAAGCTGAGGGTCACCGATCGGTGGGTTTTTCGGGCGAGCTCAATCCTGCTGGCGGTGGTGAATAGCGTGAGCGCCGGGCCATCAAAATCTGCGTTCTCCATGATGCCCACATTATCGCCAGTTCAGGCGATATTTCTCGACGGACGTTGACGGCTCAGTTCCACCCTGTGCTATTGTTATTATCAAGTTGATAATAACAATCATCGGAGGCATTATGACAACGCTCATCGACTGGCTCAACGCCACGGCATTCACCTTGCTCGCCAACCCCGTGAGCTGGGTTGAGGTCATCGGCTTCGTCACCGGTGCCGCCTGTGTCTGGGGAGTAGCCCGGCAGAAGATCTGGAACTGGGGAATCGGCATCCTGAACAACATTGCGTTCATGATCCTGTTCCTCGGTGCCGGCCTGTACGGTGAAACGCTCCTGCAGATAATCTTCGCTGCGATTGCCGTCTACGGCTGGCTCAAGTGGTCGCGCGGAGCCAGCGGAGAAGCTGGGAGCAACGATCTGCCTGTCCGCAACGCAACGCGAGCCGAAATCGGGACCGGAGTGACCGCCGTCGTGCTCGCCACGGTTGCCATCGCCTACCTCCTCCACGCCGGGACGGATTCGCAAGTCCCCATCCCCGATGCGTTCGTGCTGGCCGCATCGCTCGTGGCCACCTACGCTCAAGCCAAGAAGATTTTCCAACACTGGTACGTGTGGATCGTGATTGACCTGGTCTCGATCCCGCTCTACTTCAGCCGCGGACTAGCCCTGACCGCCATCCTCTACATCGGTTTCCTCGCACTGTGCGTCTACGGACTGGTGGGCTGGAACCGCCTCCGCACTGTCACCGCAACGCCCGAACCCGCAACGGCAGGAGTCTGAAAATGACCACGAACGCCCTCGTCATCGGCAAGTTCTACCCGCCCCACGCCGGCCACCGGCTCCTGATCGAAACGGCCGCTGCCGGCGCCGATCACGCCTACGTCCTAGTCCAGGGGAGTCGCTTTGAAACGCTCACCGCCACGCAGCGTGCGGACTGGTTGACAGAAGAGTTCGACGGCGCCAACGTCACCATCGTGCCGGTCCGCAACGACTGCCCCGAAGACTACGCCAGCGATGAGATTTGGACCGCGCAGCTGGAGAACATGCGCTGGGCGCTCAAGGCTCACGGCGTGGAGAAGATCGACGCCGTCTACACCTCGGAAAGTTACGGCGACCGCCTGGCCGCAGCCTTCAACGCCGTCCACGTCCTCGTCGATCTAGCCCGGGCAACCCACCCCATCAGCGGCACCATGTGCCGCGAGGAGCTGACTGGGAACTGGCAGCACCTGGTGCCGGCGGCCCGGCGCGGACTGGCTGTACGGGTCATTGTGGTGGGTGCGGAATCGACCGGAACCACCACGCTCAGTGAAGACTTGCGGGCACATTACCGCCAACAGTTCCCGGAACTCGCCGACGTTCCCGAGTACGGCCGCTACTACACCTATGAGTTGCTCGAGGCTTTGCAGCTGAGGAACCCCGACGCAACCGTGGCGGATCTGGTCTGGACCGATACCGATTTCGGCATCATCGCCAACCGCCAAAATACACTGGAACAGGCAGCTGCTGAAGCCGCCCCGCTGGTCATCGCGGACACCGACGCCTTGGCCACCACGCTCTGGGAACGCTACTACTTGGGCGATGGCAGTTATGGAGCGTACGACGCCCAGGCTCACTTGCCCCGCCGCGACGTGTACCTGCTGACCGATCACAACGGTGTCGATTTCGAGGACGACGGCTGGCGTGAAGGCGAACACCGCCGCCCCGAAATGACCGAATGGTTCAAGGAAACGCTCACCGACGAAGGCCATTCGTGGATCTTGGTCACCGGCAGCCCCGAACGTCGCGTCGCCACTGCCACGGCCGTCATCGACGCCATGCTGGCCCAGCAAAATACCTTTACCTCGCCTGCTTGGCAGAGCCGGACTGTTCTGGAGGTCGCAGCATGAACCGCCCCGAGGATGGTGTTGAGATCTCGACAGGCTCGACCACCGAGGCAGACTTTCTAGCTAGCTACGACCCCGCGGATTTCCCTGCCGTGGCGGTGACCGTGGACCTGGTGGTCTTCGCGGTGGTCAACAAGGTGCTCCATGTGGCGCTGGTTGAACGCGGCGCCCCACCGTTCCTGGGCAGATGGGCTCTCCCCGGGGGATTTGTGGGCCCCGCAGAAGATGCCCTAGCGGCCGCGCATCGGGAACTCGTTGAAGAAACCGGACTGGATCTGGGCACGCAGCGCGTGTTCGTGGAACAGCTGGCCACCTTCAGCGCACCGCACCGGGATCCGCGCATGCGCGTGGTCTCGGTGGCGCATCTGGTCCTTCTGGCTGGAAACGGCACTAGCGTGCCGGACTTGATGGCTGGCACGGACGCGGCCCGCGCCCAGTGGCTTCCCGTCCATGAACTGGATCTGACAAGTCTGGCTTTCGACCATGCAGATATCCTCGCTGCCGGGCTGGAACGGCTGGCTGGAAAAATGGAATACACCACCATCGCCGCGCAGTTGGTTCCGCAAGAATTCACCCTTTCGGCGCTCCGAGACATCTATACAGCGGTGTGGCAGACGGATCTGCCGGCTGGAAACTTCACCCGGAAAATGCGCGCATCCTTGACCCCCACGGGAGCAAAGGTGCAGGCGGTGGGGGCTCCGGCGTCGCTCTTCACGGTAGGAAGCGAATGGATTTCCCCGCCTTGGTCCCGGCCCGCAAGCTGAGTCTGGAAGGCGAGGGGAGCGTACCCGGTGGAACCTTTCCACAACCGCCTCCGTTGAGCTGGACAAGACCTGCAAAGCTGGGAGAATTTGATAAAGGACCGGATTCTCACTGCGGTCTGGATTGGCAAGGGGGGACACCATCGAAAGTCAGGCCGTGGAAGTCGCGCGAAGTGCAGTTGAGGAATCACGATTCCAGGAACAAGCCCTCCAGGAGGCCGCGCAAGCCATCCGCAACACCATTGTGGGCAGGCTTCACGACGACGGTCTGAACCACCACGACGTCCAGTTCCGGGTCAAGAAGCCCGAGTCCGCGGCCGAAAAGTTGAGACGCCGCGGCGATGATGGTGAACTGAAATACCCCGGCGGGCTGGCGAATCTTGATGACTTGATCGGGGTGCGCGTCATCTTGTACGTGGAATCGGACATTGACGCGGTGGCGATCGCTCTCACCAGCCAGTTCATCTGCCACGACGACGAAGACAAAACGGCCATGATGCGTAAAAACGGCGGTATTGGTTACGCCGGACGGCATCTGACGCTGGAAGTTCCTGCCGATCATCCGCCCACCAACTGCAAGGAATACACCGGCTACCGTTTCGAGGTGCAGATCCGTACCGTCCTCCAACACGCTTGGGCCGAATTTGAGCACGACATCCGTTTCAAGGGTTCCAGTGGTGACAATGCCGAAATCAGCCGTGCCTTCACCATGGCCTCAACGCTGATTGAACTGGCGGATCAGCAGTTCGTGAACATCGCAGACACCCTCAAGCGGCTGCAGTCTGAGGGTGCCCTTGAGGCCGTTGCGGAGGCTCAGCCGCTCGACGCCGGATCCCTCCAGGGAGTGTTGACCCGCGCCTTCCCGCAGTACCGCAGCAGCAAGGAAAACCAGTACGACTGGATGGTGCACGTGCTAGCCGCCAACGGGATCGACACCGTCAGCGCGGCCGAGGAATGGTTCCGCTCCATTGACCCGTATCAGGTAGCCAAACTCATGGAATACCGGTTCAATCCAGGCCAGGTGCGCATCGCTGACGACCTGCTGCTGCAGTCCTTCGGCGAATCGTATGTGGACGCCACGAAGTCCGTGGGTAGCGATAGGAACCGTGAATCCAAGCTACGTTCACGTCTGCGCCGACTCCGCACCGAGTGGGATAGCCAGCAGGAAGACTGAGCTGGGCTCAGCCCTGTTGTGCGGCCCATTCTGCGACGCGCGCGCCGCTTTCCGCTTCGGAGATGTCTTCCACGCGGGTCATGATGGACCAGCGGACGCCAAAGGGATCGCGGATGCTGGCAAAACGGTCGCCGACTGCAGGAGGCTGCCGAGCGCGTCCGAACGCATCCAGATGTCGATTTGGCTGCCGTGGCCGCAGAGCTTGGCTACGCAGACCAAGCGCATCTGACTCATGATTTTCGATGCGTCCTGGGCATCACTCCCAGCAGCTACCGGCGAGATTTGTGACGGTGCATGAACCCGCATGACCGGGCACGTCGGAACCCTTGAGCCTGCCCGGAACCGGTTCCTAACCTTGGGAAATGACAAAAAACCCAGCACAAAAAAATCCTGACCAACCCAGCCCTGACACCTCAAAACCTTTGCGAACAGTCCGGATAGAGGCAGCTAAAAAGCAGCGCCGGAAGCTACGTGGGGTGGAGGTTGTGGCCCTCGCCGCGATCGTTGTCCTGATTGGCGGGGGTGCGGCCGTAGCCACCGTGGCCAGCGTGGCCAGCAACAACAAGGGCTCTACGGAGAATGCAGCGGACGTTGCCGGACCCGCAGCCGAGCTTCGTCTGGGCTATTTTCCCAATGTCACCCACGCGCCCGCCCTGATCGGTGTCAACAACGGCATTCTGGCCAAGAATCTGGGGGCCACCGCCCTGAAAACGCAGCTGTTCAACGCCGGCCCATCAGCCATCGAGGCGTTGAATGCCGGGGCCATTGATGCCGCCTATCTGGGTCCCAACCCGGCCATCAATTCATTCGTCAAGAGCGGCGGCGAGTCGCTGCGCATCATCGCCGGTGCCACCAGCGGCGGGGCGCAACTGGTGGTGAAACCGGAGATCACCACGGCGGATCAACTCCGCGGCAAGGTCTTGGCCACCCCGCAATTGGGTGGCACCCAGGACGTGGCGCTGCGTTCATGGCTCGCCAGCCAAAATCTGGCCACCACGCCCAGTGGTGGCGGAGACGTAACCATCAACCCCACCGATAACGCCAGTACGCTCAAGCTCTTCCAAGAAGGAAAGATCGATGGCGCCTGGCTGCCGGAACCGTGGGCCTCGCGCCTAGTGCTCGAAGCGGGGGGCCAGGTGTTGGTCAACGAGGCCGAGCTGTGGGAGCAGGGTGAATTCGCCACCACCATCCTGATTGTCAGCAAGACCTTCCTCGAAGCCCATCCGGAAACTGTGGACGCCCTGCTGGCCGGTAATGCCGAGTCCCTCGATTGGCTCAACGCCCATCCTGCCGAGGCTCCTGGGCAGGTCAATGCGGCGCTCAAACAGGCTGCGGGCAAAGAGCTGCCCGGTGATGTGATCGAGAGGGCGCTCTCTGAGCTCAACTTCTCAACCGACCCACTGGCCCGCACCTTCCCCAAATTACTGGCTGACGGTGTCACCGCCGGAGTAGGAAAACAGGCCAACCTTTCGGGCATCTTTGAGCTGGGACCACTGAATAAGATCCTGACAAAAAGTGCTAAAACTGCTGTCTCCGCAAGTGGCCTGGACTGACCGTATGTGACCGCGGCCGGCAATGTGACGTTGCGTGAACTACCGTGACCTCGAGTGTCCCGTTCATTGAAGCGGCCGCTGCGCTTTCCCTACCGTTTGACTATGAGTACACGGGAAAGCCATCAGGACACGCAGCCAAGCCCGCCGCTGCCAGCTCAACCGTTGCGGCTCAAGCGTGTCGTTGCCGGCGAGAAGGCCAAGCACAAAATTCGTGGCCTGGAGATCCTGGTAGTCACCGCACTGGTTGCCCTCATTGGATCGGGCGCGGCCGTCGCCAGCGTCAACGCCAAAAGTGCCGGCGAAGAATCTGCTGCCGCAACGTCCACAGCCCCGGCCGAGGTTCTCAACCTTGGCTACTTCGGAAACATCACTCACGGACCCGCTCTGGTGGGTGTGGAAAAGGGCATCTTCGCCAAGGATCTAGGCGCCACCACGCTGGAGACCCAGGTGTTTACCACGGGCCCGGCCACGGTTGAGGCGCTCAACGCCGGAGCCATCGACGCCGCGTATCTGGGCCCCAACCCCGCATTGAACTCCTTCGTTCAAAGCGGTGGCGAGTCCATCCGAATCATTGCTGGCGTGGCATCGGGCGGGGCGCAGTTCGTGGTCCGCCCGGGCATCAGCGAGGTTGAGGGCCTTCGCGGGAAGACCATCGCCACCCCGCAGTTGGGTGGCACGCAGGATGTGGCGTTGCGCAAGTGGCTGGCCGATCGCGGACTGGAAACCAACACCTCCGGCGGCGGCGATGTGACCATCACCCCCACCACCAATGCTCAGACGCTGCGTCTGTTTCAAGATGAAAAGATCGACGGCGCATGGGTCGCCGAACCGTGGACCTCGCGCCTGGTACTCCAGGCCGGGGCCACGGTACTGGTCAATGAGGCCGATCTCTGGGACAAAGGCGAGTTCAGCACCACCGTGCTCGCCGTGAATAAGAGCTTCTTGGCGGAACATCCCGAAACTGTTGAGGCTCTGCTGAGAGGACATGTGGATTCCGTCAAGTGGCTCGATGACAACCCTGGGGAAGCAACCACAGTTATCAATGCGGCGCTCAAGGTAGCTATTGGCCAGCCACTGGAAGATGACGTGATTGCGCGGTCCATCTCGGAACTGAAATTCACCTCCGATCCGCTAGCAGCCACCTTCCCCACACTGCTGGACCATGGCGTGAGTGCGGGCGTTTCAAAACCCGCAGACCTCAACGGACTCTTCGATCTGACGTTGCTGAACAAGGTACTAAAAGCTGCCGGCGGAGAACCCGTCACGGCGGCAGGATTGGGAACACAATGACCAAGCTGTTGATAGCAGGGCAGGAAGCTCTCACCCGCGAAGCGCGCAACGCCGACGGTGAAAGCCGGGCACCCGCCGTCGTCCTTGAGAACCTGGGCAAGCGCTTTGGTGCCGGCGCCCCCGTGCTGGATGACGTCAATGCCACGGTCTATCAGGGCGAGTTTGTGGCTCTGCTGGGGGCTTCGGGTTGTGGGAAATCGACGTTGCTGAACATCATTTCCGGGCTCGATGTGCCCTCTTCCGGCGCCCTCGAGGTGCCCGAGGACGGTGCGGCATTCATGTTCCAGGACGCCTCCTTGTTCCCGTGGCTTAGTGCGCGCGGCAACGTGGAAATGGCGCTGAAATTACGTGGTGTGGGGCATGCCGAACGGAGGGTTCGGGCCGCCGAACTGCTGGATTTGGTGAACCTGGGTCACTCCATGGACAAGCGCCCGCACGAGCTCTCCGGCGGTATGCGCCAACGCGTGGCGCTCGCTCGATCGCTGGCGCAGGATAAGCCGCTGCTGCTCATGGATGAGCCGTTCGCTGCGCTGGATGCCATCACCCGGGACCTGCTGCACAACGAGCTGGAACGGGTCTGGAAAGAGACCGGCCGGACCATCATTTTTGTTACTCACAACGTCCGCGAGGCCGTCCGGCTGGGACAGCGCGTCTTGCTGCTGTCCTCTAGGCCGGGACGTGTGGTGGCTGAATGGAACGTTTCCGAGGAACACCGCACGGACGCCGGCGCGGCCGGTGCGCTCACCGCCGACATCACCACCCGATTGCGCCAGGAGATCCGCAAACATGCCTGAAACAGTAACGTCGCCGATGATTAAAAGCGGCACTGAAGAGGAAATGCGGTCCCTCGAAGCAGGGCTGGACTCACTGCAATCCGAGGCCGTTGAAGGCCGCGGGATCGATTGGTCCCGGGTGTTACTGCCGCTGGCCGCGTTCATCGTGGTGCTGCTGGCCTGGCAGTTCTATGTTTCGTTGGGGCTGCGGCGCCGTGATCTGGTCCCCGGACCGTTGGATGTGCTCGGTTCCCTTGGCGCATTGTGGGGTGAAGGGACCGCTCAAGAGGCTGTCTGGACGTCGCTGCAACGGGGCATCATGGGCTTCGCCATCAGCATTGTGGTGGCCACCCCTATTGGTTTGCTGCTCTCGCAGGTGCGGGTGTTGCGCCGGGCGTTTGGGCCGCTGATATCCGGGCTGCAGGTCCTGCCATCCGTGGCATGGGTACCGGCCGCCATCATCTGGTTCGGACTGACCGACGCCACCGTTTACTTTGTCATGTTCATGGGCGCCATCCCCTCCATCATCAACGGACTCATTGCCGGGGTGGACCAGATCCCGCCGCAGTACCGCCGCATGGGCCAGATCCTAGGTGCTTCGCGGTGGGAGATGGCCGTCAACGTGGTGCTCCCCGCCGCATTGCCCGGTTATGTTGGTGGGCTCAAGCAGGGCTGGGCGTTCTCATGGCGTTCGCTGATGGCTGCCGAGATCATTGCCATGGGCGGTTCGCTCGGCTTCGGGCTGGGTTCGCTGCTAGAACAGGGCCGCCAGCTCTCAGACATGGGGATCGTCATGTCAGCCATCTTGATCATTTTGTTCGTGGGCATCTTGGTGGAACTGGTGGTGTTTGCACCCGTGGAGAAGCGCCTGTTGCGCGGTCGGGGCTTGTTGGCTGGCAGCACCCGCTAACCGCTGACGCAGAGATCCCTGAGGCGAGGCAGATCGGGGCCGGCGTTCCACAACAGTTGTAGGTCAAGCAGATCGTGCGCGCGGTCGAAGCCGGGATCGGTCACGGCGTGAATCTGCTGCGCGATCTGGTACTCGAGCTCAACGAGCTCTGGCCGCTGGTGAACCTGCGCAAGAACTTGTTCCCGCCGACCAAGAAGGTCACCGGCATCACCTGAGCCGCAAGGGGAAACCGGTGCGCAGCTACGACGATCCACGCACGCCGGCCCAGCGGATCAAGGACACGGGGATCATGCTTGAACCCCAACGCCACCACCTGGACGAGCCCTACGCCAGCCTCGACCTGGCCGGCCCGACGAACCGGATCAACGAGATCCAGCAGCGACTCATCCGACTGGCCGCCGCCAAGACCTACTCCCAATCACCCCACGCAGCATGAGCATCTCGCGAGCACAATAGATGAGGCACGCAGCCGTGCCTGCAGAAATGTGTCCTCAGGTGACGTTGCGTGAACGGGTGTAACGGGAACCTTGTCCAGGAATATTTCACTTCTCTAAGGTTTTGTTCCATGGCAATCGTGGATCTCTACCCAACCTCTCTCCGGCTTCTGGGCCGTCCCGTCCTCGTTGTGGGCGGCGGCACTGTTGCTGCGCCCCGGGCCAAGGCATTGCTCGACGCCGGAGCCCAAGTCACGCTGGTGGCTCCGGAACTGTGCGCCCCGGCACGGGAATTGGCGGATGCCGGCCTGGTCCGCTGGCTCGCCCGCGGTTATGAATCAGAGGACATGGCCGACGCTTGGTATGCAGTGGCCGCCACGAACGAGGTGGCTATAGACAATCAAGTGGCTGCCGACGCCGAAGCAAACCGTGTCTGGTGCGTCAACCACTCCAGCGCGCAGGAATCTGCTGCCTGGACACCCGCAGTAGCCACCATTGAAGACGTCAAGGTGGCAGTCAATGCCGGGGGAGACCCGCTGCGAGCCATAGCCATCCGCAACGCCATTGCCGCAGCTCTTGAAACCGGCGATCTGCCGTTGCAAAGGTACCGAGGTACCGCCGGCGGACCGGTCAGCCCGGATCTCGAGCCGCTCGATCACAGTGGGGGCTCCGTGGCTCTTGTTGGCGGCGGTCCCGGCGCCGAAGACCTTATTACAGTGCGCGGGCGCAGGCTCCTGGCTGAGGCCGATGTCGTTGTTGCGGACAGGCTCGGTCCGCGTGGACTGCTGGAAACCTTGGGCGAAAACGTCAAAATCATTGAGGTCGGCAAGACTCCCGGCCACCATCCCGTTCCGCAGACTGAAATCAACGCGATCCTGGTCCGCGAAGCCAAAGCAGGCAACCGCGTGGTCCGGCTCAAGGGCGGGGACCCCTACGTCTTGGGCCGTGGCGGCGAGGAAGCCATCGCCTGCCGGGAGAACGGTGTGGATGTGGAAGTTGTCCCCGGAGTCACCAGCGCTGTCAGTGTTCCTGCTGCAGCAGGGATCCCGGTCACGCACCGCGGCCTGGCGAAGGCCTTCACCATGATCAGCGGTCATGAAGAACTTGAAAACGTCCCGCACGGCAGCGATCACACGGTGGTGCTGCTGATGGGGGTAGGCACGCTGAACCGCTCCATGCCCATTCTCGAGGCGGCCGGCCGTGGCAGCGACTGCCCCGTGGCCATCATCGAGAATGGTTTCGCCAAGAATCAGCGCGTCACCATCGGCACCCTTGGCACCATCGTGAGCCTCGCTCAGGCGTGCCATGTGCGCAACCCGGCGGTCGTCGTCGTTGGTGACGTGGTGAGGGTCAGCCCCCTCGCTCCGGCCGAAATCGCCACAGCGTACTACGGCACGCGGGAAACTATCAGTTCTCTCTCTTAGACTTATCCCTAACCCCTTTGAATCACAAAGAAATGAGCACAGCCGTGTCATCACACACCCCCGTGACTTCAGTAGCGCCCGGAACCCAGGATCGCCCGCTACGCATCGCCGTGATCGGCTCAGGTCCGGCCGGAGTTTATGCCGCCGACATGCTGACCAAGAGCGAGGCGGTACGTGACGGACTGGTTGTCAGCATTGACCTTTTTGACCGTTATCCGGCGCCGTATGGCTTGATTCGCTACGGCGTGGCCCCCGATCACCCGCGGATCAAGGGCATTGTCAACGCTCTGTACAAGGTGTTGGACCGCGGCGACATCCGCTTCTTCGGCAACGTTGATTACGGCACCGACCTCTCGCTGGAGGATCTGCAGAAGCATTACGACGCCGTCATCTTCGCCACCGGCGCCATCAAGGATGCCGATCTGAACATCCCGGGCATCGAACTGGATGGCTCCTACGGCGGCGCAGACTTCGTCTCCTGGTACGACGGGCACCCGGACGTTTCCCGCGAATGGCCGCTGACCGCCAAGGAAATCGCCGTGATCGGCAACGGCAACGTGGCACTGGATGTGGCACGCGTCCTGTCCAAGCACGCCGATGACCTGCTCGTCACCGAGATCCCGGACAACGTCTACGCCGGGCTGAAGTCTTCCCCGGTCACCGATGTGCACATCTTCGGCCGCCGCGGACCCGCCCAGGTGAAGTTCACGCCCATGGAGCTGCGCGAGCTCAGCCATTCCAAGGACGTGGACATTGTCCTGTACGAGGAGGACTTCGATTTCGACGAGGCCTCCGATGCAGCCGTCAAGTCCAACAACCAGGTCAAGACCATGGTCAACACGCTCACCAACTGGCTCGCTGAGCAGGACGACTCGGAGGACGCCGCGGATCCAAGCACCGGCGCCTCCCGCCGCCTGCACCTGCACTTCCTGCACAACCCGGTAGAGATCACGGGCGCCGACGGCAAGGTCACGGGCATCAAGTTTGAGCGCACCGAGCTCGATGGCACTGGCAACGCGCGCGGCACCGGCGAATTCATCGACTACCCGGTCCAGGCCGTGTACCGCTCCGTAGGCTACTTCGGCTCGGCGCTGCCAGACGTTGAGTTTGACCACCAGCGCGGCGTTGTCACGAACGACGGCGGTCGCGTCCTGGGCGCCGACGGCACCCACGTGCCGGGCATCTATGCGACGGGCTGGATCAAGCGCGGTCCGGTTGGCCTGATCGGCAGCACCAAGGGCGATGCGCTCGAAACCATCACGCATTTGCTATCCGACCGTGAAGAGCTGCCGCTGGCCGTGGAGGCTGCACCTGAATCCGTGGTTGAGCTGCTGGACTCCCGTGGCGTGGAATTCACCACTTGGGAAGGCTGGCTGGAACTGGACGCCCACGAAAAGGCGCTCGGCGCAGCTGCTTCCGAGGGTGGTCCGGTGCAGCGCGAACGCATCAAGGTGGTGCCGCGCGAGGACATGGTGGCTGTTTCCCGCGGCGCCTCCGTGGTGAGCTAGCGTTCCTCCGCGGTGAGCTAGCCGAAAATGCCACTGTTTGACGTAAATGCCAGGGTTTGAACTATGGCATTTACGTCAAACGGTGGCATTTTTGCTGCGTCGCCCGAAGTGGTCCGGCCCGTTCGCGGATTCGTCAGCCTCCGAGGATCCCATCCACATTCGGTAGACCGTCAAAGCGGGTGAAAGTTCCTTGTTCGGCGATCTCCTTGGCGGCCTGCAGAAAGCCGCCCCAAGCGGTTCGCGCAAGCGTTCCACCAACGCTGATGCGCCGCACACCCAGCCGGGCCGCTTGCGCCACCGTCATAAAAGGGGCGTTGATGAGCAGATTCACCGGCTTCGGTGCCACCGCCGCGACGATGGCGCTGACATGCTCGGTGGAGGTGATGCGCGGTGCGTAAAGGCAGTCGGCACCTGCCTCGGCATAGGCGCGCAGCCGCCGAATTGTTTCGGTGATATCCGGGCGCCCATGTACGAATCCTTCAGACCGGCCAGTGAGGAGGACCGCGGTTCCGGTTTGATCGATCGCCTCCCGGGCAGCACGGATGCGGTCCACGGCGATATCGAAGTCAAAGAGCGGATCTTGCGGGTCTCCTGATGCGTCTTCGATGGATAACCCTGCGATCCCACTTGCCACGGCCCGTTTGACGTTCACAGCAACTGCTTCCGGTTCAGCTGCGTAGCCGCCTTCGAAGTCAGCGTTGACCGGAACACTGACTGCATCGACGATGGAGCGGAGGTGGGTAAGGACTTCCTCGAGACTGGCTTTGGTGTCGGGGCGGCCCAATGTCCAAGCGAATCCGGAGCTGGTGGTGGCTAATGCCGAAAATCCCAGCTGTTCCAGGGCCCGTGCGCTCCCCGGATCCCAAGGGTTGGGTATCACAAAACATCCTTCGGAATGCAAACGATGAAACTCAGCGATCCGATCCTCTGAAACAGACATGGCACACCTCATTTTTGGAAGGTGCTCAAAACTCTACGCGCGGTGCAAGATCCCCGGCAAGGGCTGAATCTGTACCCGGGCCGCCCCGAATTAGCACGGTTTAGCCACGCCGTTCTGCTGCGCTTAGCCTTGCTGCGCTTAGCCTTGCGGCGCGATCCTGCGCACGGCCAGGGCCAGCCACAACTGCACACGGTCGGGTGTCAGTGCGGGGTCGTAGCCTGTTAGTTCGGCAATCTGCGTCAGCCTGTATCTGACCGTATTGCGGTGCAGAGCCAGGGCTTCGGCAACGGCCGCTACGGAACCGTTGAGCCGCAAATAGGTTTCCAAAGTGTCCACGAGTTCGGCGCCGTGCGCGGTATCGAATGCGGTGAGTGGACCCAAGGCCTCAGCGGCCATGTCCACCATGGGCACGTCCTCACTGGCCAGCAGGAGCGAGGTCAGGCTCAGCCGTTCGGGAACATTGACTTCCAGCCCTCTGGTGGCGGCTTCACGTGCTTCAAAGTAGCTCCAGCGCAATCCGTTAGCCTGTGAATATGCCCCGCCGATTCCCACCGGCGTAGTGATACCAATGTTGTGCATCTGGTGGCTTAGTGCCCGGCCCAGGGCAGCAGGATCACCTGCCTGAGTTGGCAGCACCAGCAATAGTTCCTGCCGGCCTTCGGCACTGATGATAGCGGCAACTGCCGTTTCTAGTCCGGGCGGCAGTGTGATGGTTGACAGGGTGCTGAATTTGCCTGCGTCTGTGCTCACCAGCAAAACAAAGTTCTTAGCTGTCGGCGAGATCCCCAGATTCTCGAGCCGGGCAGCCGAATCGGCGGCTTCCAGAGTTCCCCGCACAATATCGGAAATAACTTGCCCGGCGATTTGGCGTGCACTGTGGCGCCGCTGCACGAGGTTGTTCAATTCGATGCTGATGAGCCCGCGGGCGTAGTCAACAATGCCATTGTCGTGAAAGGGCTGACGGAGCCAGAGCGTGCTGGCATCACGTTTGCCCGTGGACAATGCCACCGGGTGCCAGCTAGGTGCTTCGGGGAAGGCACCGGGGGATGTTGACTCGACTTCTCCGCCGTACTGGGTGATGATCAAATCGGCTGCGACTATGGCCGAGAGTTTCTTGAGGAGGGCCGGCAAACCACCGCCCGTCAGTAGCGCACGCGCCAAGATTTGGTGTTCCCGCAGTAGCTGTTCCAGCTTGATGTAGTGGTCCGAGGAGCGGGCATCGGCAACGAGTTTTCCAATGGCAATGAATGGTGTGCTGTATGGCACCTCAACCACCGGCACTGCCCACCGGTTCGCCTCGGCCAAAAGGGCCGGTGGCACACAGTCATGTTCAAAGCCAATGCCAAAACCAATGCCGACGGCCCCGGCGCGCTTAATTTGGCGGACAAAGGATCTCTGGGCATCGGCGGTTCCTTGCCGGGCACCCGTAGTGAGGACCAGTTCGCCTCCGCTGAGGAACGCTTGAGGGTTTTCCAGCTCTGTCACGGCAACCCAGTCAATCGCGGTGGTGAGCGGTGTCCGGGTCGAACCCAAATTTTTCAGGTGCAGATCGGGTACGCCCAAAAGGTCCGCCAAGGAAAGTGCCATGCATCAACTATACAAACGCACTATGCCAAATGCAGCGGGTGGTGCATTTGGCTATTCGCTTGCGTACGCGTCCGGGCTTAGGCTGTCGCATAGAAGGCGTATTTTCGCCCTTTTCACATCGAGCTAAAGAGGTTGAACACTGTGGTCCAAACCTTGCAGAACTTTATCAATGGAGCATTCGTTGCTGTCACCGGTACCGAGTCACTGGATATCGTCAATCCAAGCACCGGCGACATTGTGGCCAAAGCGCCCGTCTCTAGCCAAGCCGATGTGGATGCGGCCATGGATGCCGCCGCCACCGCGTTCAAGACCTGGAAGAAGGCCACGCCAGGACAACGCCAAAGCGTGCTGCTCAAACTTGCGGACGCTATTGAAGCGCGCAGCAGTGAAATCGTAGAAGCTCAGCACCGCAACACCGGGCAGGTCAAGCAGATGATCGCCGATGAAGAGGTCGCGGCAGGTGCTGATCAGCTACGCTTCTTCGCCGGAGCAGCCCGCCTTCTGGAAGGCCGCTCCGCCGGTGAGTACATGGAGAACTTCACCTCTTATGTGCGCCGCGAGCCCGTGGGCGTCATCGCTCAAGTAACTCCCTGGAACTACCCGTTCCTCATGCTCATCTGGAAAATTGGTCCGGCCCTGGCAGCCGGCAACACCGTGGTCCTGAAGCCCAGCGACACCACCCCGGAAAGTACTCTTGTCTTTGCCGATATTGCCAAGGACATTGTTCCTGCCGGCGTATTGAACTTTGTGCTCGGCAACGGTGCAACTGGCGCAGCAATGGTGGATCATACGACCCCGGCGATGGTCTCCATCACCGGATCAGTCCGCGCTGGCATTGCCGTTGCCACTGGTGCCGCTAAGGGCCTCAAACGTGCTCACCTGGAACTGGGAGGCAAGGCTCCGGCCATTGTCTTTGCAGACGCCAACATCGGCAAGACCGCCCAGGAAATCGCAGAGTACTCCTTCTTCAACGCAGGCCAGGACTGCACCGCCATCACGCGCGTGCTGGTCGAGGAATCTGCCCATGATGAGTTCACAGCTGCTCTGGCTACGGCCGCGCAAGGACTGGAAACTGGCAATGCCGATGATTCCAAGAACTACTTTGGGCCTCTGAACAACGTCAACCACTTCAATGCCGTGGTCAAGGTCGTGGAGAGCATTCCCGACTACGCAACTGTTGTCACCGGCGGAAAGCGCGTGGGGGAGAAGGGCTTCTTCTTTGCTCCCACCGTGGTGGACGGCGTCAAACAGAGCGATGACATTGTCCAGCAGGAAACCTTTGGCCCCGTCATCACAGTGCAGACGTTCAAGACCGAAGAAGAAGCTGTGGAGATGGCGAACGACGTCGACTTCGCGCTGGCTTCCAGTGTGTGGACCTCCAACCACGGAGTGGCCATGCGCGTCTCCCGCGACTTGGACTTTGGTGCCGTTTGGGTCAACACCCACATCATGCTCACCGCCGAAATGCCTCACGGTGGATTCAAGCAGTCCGGTTACGGCAAGGATTTGTCCATGTACGGCGTGGAGGATTACACCCGCATCAAGCACGTCATGAGCAACCTCGACGCGTAAACCACACTTTTTGGCACCGAACAGTTGTAGTTCGCGCCTTCCAAAACCCTCACCCTCTTGAAAGGAATGTCCATGAGCGATATTCAGTACCGCCTTGCCCAAAAGCGTCAGATCCTGGGAGCATTCCCTGGCCCGAAGTCGGAAGCGCTCAATGAACGCCGTAAATCGGTAGTAGCTGGCGGCGTCGCCTCCACCGTGCCCGTGTATGTTGCAGACGCCGATGGCGGCATCATCACCGACGTCGATGGCAACTCCTTCATCGACCTGGGCTCAGGCATTGCCGTCACCTCGGTCGGCGCATCGGACGCCAACGTGGTGGAGGCGGTCCGCGAGCAGGTTGGCCACTTTACCCACACCTGCTTCATGGTCACCCCCTATGAGAGCTACATCGAGGTCGCCGAGGAACTCAACGCACTGACCCCTGGCACGCACGAGAAGCGCACTGTGTTGTTCAACTCCGGTGCCGAAGCCGTCGAGAACGCCGTGAAGGTTGCACGCCTGGCCACGGGCCGGGACGCCATCGTCGCCTTCGACCACGCTTACCACGGGCGCACCAACCTGACCATGGCGCTGACTGCCAAGGCCATGCCGTACAAGACCAACTTCGGCCCGTTCGCACCGGAAATCTACCGCGTGCCCATGAGCTACCCCTACCGCGAAGAAGCCGACATTAAGGGTGAAGAGGCCGCCCGCCGCGCCATCACCATGATCGAGAAGCAGATCGGTGCAGACTCTGTTGCCGCAATCCTGATCGAACCCATCCAGGGCGAGGGCGGTTTCATCGTCCCGGCAGACGGCTTCCTCCCCACTCTCGCAGCCTGGGCCAAGGACAATGGCGTGGTCTTCATTGCCGATGAGGTCCAGTCAGGCTTCTGCCGCACCGGCGAGTGGTTCGCTTCCCAGCACGAAGGCGTAGTTCCGGACATCATCACCATGGCCAAGGGCATCGGTGGCGGTCTGCCGCTCTCCGCCATCACCGGCCGCGCCGACCTCATGGATGCCGTGCACCCCGGCGGCCTCGGCGGCACCTACGGCGGAAACCCTGTTGCCTGCGCCGCAGCGCTCGCCGCCATCCGCACCATGAAGGAACACGACCTCAACGGCCGCGCCACGAACATTGAACGCATCGTGACCGAGCGTTTCGAGGCACTCGTTGAGGAATTGGGTCAGGCCGGCATCATCGGCGAAATCCGCGGCCGCGGCGCCATGATGGCCATCGAATTGGTCAAGCCCGGCACCGCAAACACCACCAAGGAAGTCAACGCCGAAGCCGCCAAGGCAATCGCCGGCGCCTGCCTGCAGGCCGGAGTCATCATCCTGACCTGCGGCACCTACGGCAACGTCATCCGACTCCTCCCGCCGCTGGTCATCAGTGACGAGCTGCTGAACGACGGCCTGGACGTCCTCAGTGACGCCATCCGCGCAGGAGTCTAGAAGGCACGTATAGGCGGCTTTTCACGAGGCTGCAGACGTACGACGACGGCACCTGGCTGGGCATTAATGCCCGCCCGGGTGCCGCTCTTGTCATACCCAACCCGGCTCGAGATGAGCGCCCCAGGAGTGAGCTTGTGTAGGGTGGCAGGAATATCTTCACTAGTGGACGCGGCATAGTTAGGTGTCATGGGGAACAACAACTTTGACCAGCGGTACCCTGCGATGTTCCAGCCCGGCGGCGAAGACCACGTCTCCCAACAGTACTTCCCGCAGCCGCAACCGGATCAGGAGCCGGATCAGCAGCCGCCGCAGCCAAATCAGCCGCCGCAGCAGCCGGCCACCAGCGCCAGTGTTCGTGTGGCGCGCGCCCCCGTAGCGAGAACTCCTGGAGGCCAGCCGGAGGCTGCGGTTGTGGAAGAAGCAGTCCAGGTGCACGAACCGGACGGCGACGACGAACTGACCCCCGAGCTGATCCACGAAGAGTTCGCTGCCCCCTCGCCTGGACGTGTGAGCCATTGGTCCACCAGATCCTGGCTCGTCTGTTGTGTGGCCATCGTGCTGGTTTTTGCGGGATCGGTGTTCTGCTTTTTTGCGACCATGCTCATCCCTGGTTCTGCAAGCCTGGACCCAACCGCGTTTCATGGCGTGATGGTGATTCCGTGGGGGCATGTGATTTTCCTGGGAGGGCCAGCGCTCTTGACAGCCGGCCTGGGCATGCTTGCGGTCATGTTTTTGCTGGCGGCACGCCACTATCCGAGAAGGGCATGGCACTTTCAGGCCGCGGCCGGATTAGTGGGACTGGTGACGCTTGGACTCGCTTTGATGGCAGTGTTCAGCGAACAATTTTTCACTGAATTGCTCTACAATCCCATCGATTACCAACTGGATAGCAATCCCTTACCCTGGTATTCAGCGTTTGCGTCCTCCGCCTCACAGCTGCTGATTCTTGGACCGGCCATTCTGGCTCTCGCGGTGATCCTCCATCCGGATAAGAAAGGGAGCCCCGGTGCTGCCTCGCCCAAAATAACGTTTTGGACAGGTGCGCTCATCATTGCAGCTGGCGTTTGGGTGTGGTTTAGCCCGCAATTGTTTCCCTTGGCACGGGGCGTCTCCGTGGACTATCTGGAGGACCAGCGCTTCTTGACATCACCCTGGACGTACAGTCTTTCGCAAGCGGGTGGGCCCATAATTCTCGTGGGGTCCCTGGTGTTGTTCTGGTGGGTGCTCATCTTGGCCACCAACCACCGTCTGCCAGAAGAGGATGATGCACAGGCCAACGCCATCGACGGCGAGTGAAGGCTGTTGTTCAAGCCTCCCGCCGTTGTACAGTCAGTGCTACGACCGCCTGCACAATGATGTGACGGGCACTGTGCGAAAGGGTGCTTCATGAAATATGTAGTGGGATATCGGCCAGATGAGCGTGGCGCTGATGCTGTTGCCCTCGCCGCGGTTATCGCTAGAACCCAGGGTGCGCATCTGCACCTGGTCCACGTACTCCGCGGGGGTAAAAACGTGGGCGCCGATGTCGAGAAACAGGCGCTGGCACTGGTGCCCAGTGATGTTGAAGCAAGTTTTTCCACCCGCGTAGCCGAATCGTTCGCGCATGGCCTGATCGACGCAGCTCGAGAAGACAACGCCGTCATCATTGTGATGGGAGCCGCCAGTAACGGCCTGTTCAAACGGTTTACGGTGGGTTCGGTAGCCAATGGGTTACTGCACGCATCACCGGTCCCCGTGGCTCTTGCGCCGCGCGGCTACAACCGTAAGGCCCCGCTGACCCGGCTCACCGTCATGACCGGTGTACGCGAGGGTTGGCAGGCCGTGCTCGACGTCGGCATCGTCGCGGCAGGGCGTCGCCAGGTGCCGCTGCGGCTGGTATCTGTCGTGGAAATAGATCAACTGGAGCAAAGCAATTTCGATCTCGACAGCGCACTGAGCCCGGCCAAACAGCACGTAAACACTGTCTTGGCAGCGGCCGCCGCGAAACTCCCGGACAACAAGGTCACCGTGACGCTCGCACACGGCCGCAACATTGAAGAAGCCATTGACGGCATTGGCTGGAAGTCAGGAGAATTGGTGATCGTCGGTTCCAGCCGTCTCGCCGAAAAACGCAAGATCTTCCTTGGCTCCACCGCTAACAAGATCCTCCGGTCCTTGCCGGTGCCCATGGTGGTTGTCCCCCGCGATTACGTATCCGCGGAAATCTGAGGGCAGATTCTCTAAGAAGGCTTACGGCTCCATGAAAGCATCGCTGAACAGGAGCTGTAAGCCTTCTGCCATGGTGGGGTGGGTAATGACGGCGTCACGCAGACGCTGGTAAGGGAGCTTGCCGAGCATGGCCATCTGCACCACGGCAATCACCTCGCTGGATTCATGCCCCAGCAGGCTGACCCCGAGGATCTGGTCCGTGCCGCGCTCCACCACGGCTTTCCAGATGCCGTCCAGGTGACCCACAGTGCGGGCGCGCGGGATCGATGAGACGGGCATCCTCGCCACGCGGATGTCATGTCCGGCGGCGCGAGCCTCCGTTTCCGAGAGCCCCACCCTGCCAAGCTCTGGGGTGGTGAAAACTGCATAAGGAATGAGCCGATCACGGGTACTGCGCCGCTCCGTTTCAGAGGCTGCCGCAAGATTCGCTTTCAGAATGCGGTAGTCATTCCACGAGGCATGCGTGAACTGGGGCGTCCCGGCCACATCGCCGGCCGCCCACACGCCCGGTGCCCTCGTGCGCAGGAATTCATCCACCTGCACCAGCCCCTGCTCCGTAAGTTCGACGCCGGCCAACTCCAGTCCCAGCCCTGCCGTGACGGGTTCGCGGCCCAGAGCCACGAGGATTTGGGCTGCTTCAGCGGTGCTGCCATCGGAGAGTGAAACCCTCACAGTGCCGTTGGATCGGGAGACCGATTCGGCGGAGACGCCTAAGCGCACGTTCACGCCGTCGGCCTCTAACGCGGCGGTGACGGCTGCCGAGACATCCGCATCCTCGCGAGGGAGCAGGGCTTTGCCGCGCTGGATGATGGTCACGGCAACGCCCATGATGGCCAGCATGGAGGCGAATTCGCAGCCGATGTAGCCGCCACCCAGGATGATGATGCTCTCGGGAAGTTCGGTCAGGGCCAAGATGCTGGTGCTGGTCAGAGGTGTCGCGGCCCGCAAGCCGGCAATGTCCGGGACCCGCGGCACCATCCCGGTGTTCACCACAACATTGGTACCGGACAGCGTGCGGTGCGTGCCGGCGTCATCCGTTACTTCGATGGTGCGTGGGCCGGTGAAGTGGGCCTCGCCAATCACCAATTCCATGCCGGAAGCCAGGAAGGATTTACGCTGACCGGCAACCATGGTGCCCACCACGTCCTCTTTGCGGGCGCGCAGCAGCTCGAGGTTGATGGCCGGGGAGGCGGTGGCGTCAATGCCGAATTCCGCGGCCCGCCGAGTGATCGCCAGCAGCCGGGCGCTATTGACGAGTGTTTTGGTGGGGATGCAGGCGACATTGATGCACGTGCCGCCAATCATGCCCCGTTCCACCATGGCTACGCGTTGGCCGGCCGCTGCCAGATCCATGGCCAAGGACTTTCCAGCCTTGCCGCCTCCTACCACCAGCAAGTCAAAATTCTGCGTTGTCATGGAGTTCCTTTCGTAACTGTGTTCAGGATTTTGCTGGCGTTAAGTTCCGCAGTCGGGACGTCTTGCGGTAGCTCAGAAGCATGTCGGCCACGAGGATGATCAGTGCTACCCAGACAATAGCGAAGCCGATCCACCGTTCAACGCTCATGTGTTCATCGAGGAGGGTGATGGCGATGATGAACTGCACCACCGGGGTCATGAACTGGAGCAAACCGATACCGGTCATGGACAGGCGTCGGGCTGAGGCGCCAAAGAACAGCAGGGGCACGGCCGTCACAATGCCAGCGGAGGCCATCAGCCAGAAGTGGCCAGCGCCCATCCCGGTCAGCGTGGCCTGGCCCATGAGTGTCACGATCACCATGGCGGCGATGGCGAAGGGCGTCAGTACTGCGGTTTCAATACTGAGGCTGGTAATGGCGTCCACCCGGCCACCCACGCGATTCTTGACGAAGCCGTAGAGGCCGAAGCTCGCGGCCAGAATGAGTGCGATCCAGGGAAGTTTGCCGTAGCTGAACGTCAGCACTACGACGGCCACGAAACCAATACCGACGGCTGTCCACTGCAAGGGGCGCAGCCGTTCTTTGAGCAGAATCACGCCCAGTAGCACCGAGAAGAGGGGGTTGATGAAGTACCCCAGGGAGGCCTCGATGGTGTTGCCGGTGGTTACTGCAAAGACATAGGTGAGCCAGTTGATCACGATCAGGAAACCGGCCACGGTCAGGGTCCCCATGATGCGCCGGCTCCGCAGGGCGGCGCCAATCTTGCCCCAGCCGCGGGACACGGTGATGATGAGGGCACAAAAAATCACTGACCAGACCACCCGGTTGGCGACAATTTCAATGCTGTTAGCTGGAATGAGCAAGATGAAGTACAGCGGCATCAAGCCCCACAGGCCGTAGGCGCCTACGCCGTAGAGCGCGCCTTTGGTGCTCTCGGAGCGTGCGGGCTTGAGTGCTTTTTGTGGTTTACCGGGAGTGCCGTCTATCTGGGGTTCGCTAATTGTCACAAAGCCCATAACAACACCGATGCAGATTAAATGCCATGTCCACTTCGGATCGAGTGGACGGGTGCCGTTGAGTACTACCGTTCAGTACTGAGGTAAGTGAGTAGTTGGTCACTTTCGTAGGCGGCCCCTTTCGGCCATTGAGCGTTGCCAATTAGACTAGAAAAGTAGCGCTTAATTGGCGCCCCGGTGTGCAACAGTTGATGCAGTAACTTTGCTGATGTTGCCATTCCCCAGTTCGGAAGGACTCCTTTCTTGGCTAACTTGAACGCCACCCGCCCATTACGCGTTGCCATTGTTGGCTCCGGTCCTGCGGGCGTCTACGCGGCAGACATTTTGACGAAGTCTCAGGAAGTGGCCGGCGGCGACGTTCAAGTCAGCATTGACCTCTTCGAATCACAACCAGCCCCTTACGGCCTGATCCGCTATGGCGTTGCTCCGGATCACCCCCGCATCAAGGGCATCATGAACGCCCTGCACAAGGTTCTGGACCGTGGAGACATCCGCTTCTTCGGTAATGTCACCTACGGGCTGGATGTGACGTTGGCCGATCTACGCTCGCACTACGACGCCATTATTTTTGCCACCGGCGCCACCAAGGATGCCGTGCTTGATATCCCGGGCATGGACCTAGAGGGCTCCTACGGCGGCGCAGACTTTGTCTCCTGGTATGACGGACATCCCGACGTTTCCCGCGAATGGCCGTTGATCGCCAAGGAAATCGCCGTCATCGGCAACGGCAATGTGGCACTTGATGTGGCCCGAGTCCTGTCCAAGCACGCCGATGACCTGCTCGTCACCGAGATCCCGGACAACGTCTACGCTGGGCTGAAGTCTTCCCCGGTCACCGATGTTCATATCTTTGGCCGCCGAGGTCCGGCGCAGGTCAAGTTCACGCCCCTTGAACTGCGTGAACTCAGCCATTCCCGCGACGTGGACATTGTTCTCTACGAGGAGGATTTTGATTTCGACGAAGCCTCCGACGCCGCCATTAAGTCCAACAACCAGGTCAAGATCATGGTCAACACCCTGACCAACTGGCTTGCTGAAGAACACGATCCGACGCGGGTTCCGGCGTCGCGCCGCCTCCACCTGCACTTCTTACACACCCCCGTGGAAGTTCTCGGCACCGATGGCAAGGTCTCCGGCATCAAGTTTGAGCGCAATGAGCTCGACGGCACCGGAAATGTCCGCGGCACCTGCGAATTCATCGACTACCCGGTCCAGGCCGTTTACCGCGCTGTGGGCTACCTCGGTTCCGAGCTTCCCGAAGTGGACTTTGATTCTCGCCGTGGCGTCATCCCTAACGACGGCGGGCGCGTGCTGGCATCGGACGGCACCCAAGTGCCTGGGCTGTATGCGACGGGTTGGATCAAACGTGGACCTGTTGGCTTGATCGGCAGTACCAAGGGCGATGCACTGGAAACCATTGGCTGCCTGCTGGAGGACCGCTTGGGACTCCCCACTGCCGAACTTCCTGATGAGGCAGCCATTGTGAACTTGTTGGAATCCCGGGGCATTGAATTCACCACGTGGGAGGGCTGGAACAAGCTCGATGCCCATGAAAAGCAGCTGGGCGCCAGCTATGTCCACGCCGACGGCCTTGAAGTGACGCGCGAGCGCGTGAAGGTTGTGGACCGCGAGCAGATGGTCAACATTTCCAAGAAATAGCAGCCGCCAACCGCAGGATGGATTCCTGCGGCAGCTGAGACATGTTGTGGCCTCAAACCGTCGGTTTGGGGCCACAACCATTGGGCGGGCACCTCTTCCGAGAAGGCCGCCTGAAAAAACAGTGACTTCTTTTCGCGTCATGAACCACTGTGGCGCCGCTCTCACTAAGCGACACAACCGGAAATGCGGTTGTCGTATGGGGAAAGTTGCTTGTTGCTCATGTTGAGAAAAAATCTTTGGCGGGGACGGAAGTTGGCGGGGGCTGTTGCGGCCGTTGCAGTTGCTGGATCATTGGCCGCAAGTGCCTTGCCGGCGTTTGCCAGTCCGGAATTGCCCGCACCGCCTGTTTCAGCCCTGGCGGGCGCAAACGTCTCGCCCAACCCGGAACTGCCGCAAAAATGCGGTCTGAACCTGGCCATGGTCTTCGATATGTCCTCGTCCATGAGCACCTCCGATGTCGCCACGGTCAAGGAAGCCAGCACCGCGGCCGTTTCGGCGTTGCAAGGCACAGCGACCACGATGGGCGTCTACAGTTTTGCGACATTTGCACAGCAGGAGCTGGCCGCCACCTCGCTGGCCTCCGCACAGGGAGCCGGCAGAGTCACCAGCAGCATCAACGCATTGGTCCGCCCCAGTGACACGCAAACCTGGCATGGGGGCACCAACTGGCAGCAGGGACTGAACATCGTCCCCACAAACACCTACGACGGCGTCATCTTCTTCACCGACGGCGACCCAACATTCTTTGGGCCCACACCGCTGAATGAGCGCGGGAACGGGGCCAGCGGAAACGGGGGCACCGGTCAGGGAGGCAACGCCAACATCACAGCCTCCCTGAACGCAGCCATCCCCGAAGCCAACAGGCTTAAGGATGCCGGAACACGCATCGTCAGTGTGGGCGTCGCGGGTGCGAACGCGGACCGCCTGGCCAAGATTTCCGGGCCGGTTGCCGGTTCCGACTACTTCACCACCAACTATGAAGAGTTGGCAGACATCCTGAAGGGCATTGCCACGGCAGGATGCTCCGGCACACTCAACGTGAACAAGGCCGTCGAAGCCGCTGACTCCACGGAAACCACACCCGGTCAGGGGTGGGTCTTCGACGCCGCAGCCGAAGGGGCCGAGCCGGCAGTCCTGACGACCGGAGCCAACGGACAGGCCGGCCTGGCCCTGAACTTCCCCGCGGGGGAACCGGTCAAGGTCACCATCAAGGAACGCCAGCAGCCCGGCTACACCGTGGTGGCGAAGGACGGTTTCAACGCTGTCTGCACCCGTGACGGACAGCCGCTCGAGGTGACCAACACGGACGACACCGGAAACATCGGCTTTGAGGTAACCGCTGAAGCCGGCACCATCACCTCCTGCACCGTGACAAACAAGGCCCCCGTTACGGCCTGGACCATGGAAAAGACCTCTGACACCGATGGTACCGTCAACCCCGGTGACACGATCAGCTACACCGTTGAAGCCAGCAACACCGGGGAGGAAACCGTTGACGGCATCACTTTCCGTGATGACCTGTCCGATGTCCTGGACGATGCAACGTTTGTCAGCGGATCGGCAAAGCTCGTCGTGGACGGCGGCGCAGCCACAGCCGTCGAGGATCCTGCCGGTACGCTTCTCAGCGCAGGCCCGTTCGGCCTCGCCAAAGGTGCCACGGCAACTCTGCACTACCAGGTCAGGGTCAACGATGATGCCTACGAGGCAACGCTGACCAACGCGGTCACAGGCGCCGGTTCGGTGCCCCCGGCCCAGTGCGTGGAAGCGGAACCGTGCACCACCACGGACATCGTGCCACCCAAACCGACTGAGACTCCGACGCCGACGGAAACGCTGGAACCGACACCGACCGAGACTCCGACCGTGACCCCGACGGAAACGCCGGAACCCACAGCAACAGCCTCGGAAACCAAGGTTCCCACCTCCAGTGCCCCGGCGACAGGTCCGGCGTCGAACATGACAACAACCCCGACGGCGGACTCAGTGTCGAGCAAGGATCTGGCTGTCACCGGTGCCGGCAGTTCCCTGCCGCTGCTTCTGGGTGGTCTGCTCCTGGCCGGCGGCACCCTGATGCTGCTGGTCCGCCGAGTCCGCCGCACGCACTAGGCACTGGCGCAGAACAGCCATCGCACCGCCGGGGGCTGCCCACTGGATAGCAGTGGGCAGCCCCCGGACTGATGCATTTAAGGGCGAAAAAGATTCTTCAAAATGTTATCTATTTTCGCGTCATGATTTGAGCATTCCGTACTCACAGGCGGGCAACCGTGGCTGGGTAGACTGACGAATGCTGTTTGAGTGGCGCTCAATGAAGGGACGGGGCAGCGTGGCTGACAAGATCACCGACATGACTGACGGTGCCGCAGGCGCGCCCGCCTGCGACGAACAGTTGATTGAGCAGGTGCGAGACGGCAATGTTGAGGCCTACGCCGGCCTGTACGAGCGCCATGTGGACGCCGCCCGGGCGACAGCCAACAGCCACGCACGCAATCCCAGCGATGTGGCCGACCTGGTGGCCGAGGCCTTTGCCAATGTCCTGGCGGCGATCCAATCCGGCAATGGCCCAACGGTGTTTTTCCGCGCGTACCTGCTCACCACGCTGCGGCGGCTGGCAAGTGCCAAGCGCGCAGCCGATGGAAAACAAGTGGCCGTTGACGACCTTGAAACAGTCATCGTGGTGGAAGTCGGCAGCGACCCGGTCGTGGCAGCCTTTGAAAAGGACGTCGTGAGCCGGTCCTTCAAGGATCTGCCCGAACGGTGGCAGGCTGTGCTCTGGTACACCGAGGTCGATGGCATGGCTCCGGCCGATATTTCGCCCATGCTGGGCATTACGCCCAATGCCGTGGCCGCCCTGGCGGTGCGGGCCCGTGAGGGGCTCAAGCAGGCCTATCTGCAAAACCACATTTCAGCCGCTGCCAGCTGTTGTGACGAGTACGCCAAGAACCTGGGTGCATACGCCCGCGGGGGACTGACGCGCCGCCGCAAGGAAAAGGTTGAAGCGCACCTCCAGGGCTGCCTCACCTGCAGCGAAATGCTGCTGCACATTGAGGACGTAGGCGTTGGCATGCGCACCATCATCTTCCCGGCGGTGGCCGGTCTGGCCTTCGTTGGTGAGGAAATTGCCAGGGGGGCGGCTTATGCTGCTGCCCCGCTGCTGGCTAACGGCGTCCCGGCCGTGGGCGCCGGCGGGGCCGGTGTTGGCGGTGCAGGCGCTGGATCCGTTGGGTTGGGTTCCGTTGGCTTGGGTTCCGTTGGCTTGGCGTCCGCCGGTCTTGGCTCCGCAGGAGTCGGTGCTTTCGTGACGGCTTCGGCAGTTGGAGTGGTGCTGCTGGGTGCTGTGGTGGCTTCCGCGGTGGGGCTGTCCCACGTTGACAAGCATGGCAAAGATGCCGGTCCACTCCCGACGGACATCACCGCCAGCGCCCCTGCCACCGAAACGCAGCACCCTTCGGCCGGGACCGCTTCACCGGGTGAGGCCCTGTCGTCGGCCACCGCGGCGTCCGCCGTTCCAGACGTCCCTGCCCAGGTGCATATTTCCACGGTTCCGCCGGACCCGGACCACCCGCTGGCCATGCCTGAGGGGTCGCAGCTGGTCCCGCTACTACCGGCAGCGCCGGCTCCCACCCCTGCACCCGCTCGCGGGCAGGCGCCGTCGAAGCCTGCCCAGCCGGCCGTGGAGCCCTCGGAGCTGGTAGGGCCACCAACGTCTGCCCCAGCGCCAACCCCAGCGCCAACCTCAACCCCAGCGCCAACGCAGGCCCCAACGCCAACCCCAATGCCATCGCCAGCGCCTACACAGGCTCCAACACCAACCCCAGCGCCAACCCCAGCACCAACCTCAACACCAACGCCTACGCCAGCCCCAACCCCAACCCCAGCGCCAACGCCTACGCCAGCCCCAACCCCAGCGCCAGCGCCAACGCAGGCCCCGGATCCCGAGGCCACGTTCTCAGTCACCGGGAGCCTGCTCTCCCAAACGGCCCTGGAAACCGTGTTTCAGCTGGAGATCTCCCGTACCGGGAGCGACTTGGACAGCCCGAAGGTCTCGTTCAACGTTCCGCGGCTCTGGATGGGATTGCCTGTTGTGGTGACCCCACCAGCAGGATGGAGCTGTGTTGACTCGGCGACGATTCTGACAGCCGGCAGCACCTGTACGGCCACCCGTTGGGCAGGCGCGGTGGGCACCTTCATGCTCCGCGTACCCACGCCCAGCATCCTGCAGGGATATCCGGTGGAAATCAGTGTCTCGGCCGGTGGCGCGGCGGCCTTCAACGGCTGGCTCTGGTTCAATTAGCGCGGATGGTGACGCAACATGAAGCGCCCAAAATCTCATACTTTGAGATGAAGTATTCCAAATTGAAGAGTTCTGGTATGGCCTCGCTAATGTGTAGGAGTTGAAAAACGTCCGACGATTAAGCGGTATTCATGAACTTGTTCCGAATTAAATCCATTGAAAACTCCCTTGCTGACGCGGAAGCGCCCGGTCAAGGCCTGAAACGTTCCCTGAGTACCTGGGATCTGATGATCATGGGCATCGCCGTCGCCGTTGGTGCGGGCATTTTCTCAGTGGGAGCCGATGCCGCAGCCAACCATGCGGGCCCGGCAGTCTCGATCTCCTTCATCCTGGCGGCAGTCACCTGCGCCCTGGCCATCATGTGTTACGCGGAATTTGCCACAGCCATACCCGTGGCAGGCAGCGCCTACGTGTTCACCTACGCCACGGTGGGCGAGCTCCTCGCCTGGATCATTGGCTGGAACCTGATCCTGGAACTGCTCATGGCCGCATCAGTGATTGCCAAGTACTGGGGCATTTACCTGAGCAACTTCTTTGAGGCGGTCAACCTCAATGTGCCGTCCAACTTTGCATTCGGGCCGGTCACAATGTATTGGGGACCGCTGGTTGTGGTTTCCATCTTCACATTCATCCTGGTCATGGGCACCAAACTGGCGGCACGCATCAACAACGTCTTCACCCTGGTCAAGATCGGCATCGTCCTCTTTGTGATCGTGGTTGGATTCTTCTACGTCAAGATGGACAACTACCAGCCCTTCGTCCCTCCGTCCCAGCCTGCCCCGGCTGCCCACGCGTCGTGGCAGGAGCAGCCTTTCCTGTCCATGCTGACCGGTGCCGAACCATCCATGTACGGGTTTGTGGGCATCGTGTCCGGCGCGGCGCTGGTGTTCTTCGCGTTCATTGGCTTTGATGTGGTCGCCACCAGTGCAGAGGAAGTTAAGAACCCAGCCAAGACGCTGCCCCGCGGTATTTTTGCCGGGTTGGCGGTGACTGCCGTGTTGTACATTCTGGTCACCCTGGCCGTGACAGGCATGGTCTCGTATGAGGACCTTGCCAAGGTCGCAGATCCCTCGCTGTCGACGGCGTTTTCCCTGGTCGGTGCCGAGTGGGCCGTAGTGGTCATTTCCCTCGGTTCACTCATTGGCCTGACCACTGTCATCATGGTGCTCCTGATGGGCCTGGCCCGGGTCATGATGGCCATGAGTCGTGACGGCCTGTTGCCGCGGGCGCTAAGCAAGACCTCCGAGAAGCACGCCACCCCGGCCCGCACGCAGATCCTCAGCGGCGTCTTGGTTGCCTTCCTGGCCGGATTCACGCCGGTGGAAGTGCTCAGCGAAATGATCAACATCGGTACGCTCAGCGCCTTCGTGATGGTCAGCATTGGCATCCTGGTGCTGCGCCGCAAGCGGCCCGACCTCAAGCCCGCCTTCCGTGTGCCCTTCGGCCCCGTCATTCCCGTGCTCTCCGCCCTGTTGTGCATTTACCTGATGCTTAACCTGGCCACGCTGACTTGGGTGTTCTTCGCAGCCTGGCTGGCCGTGGGGCTGGTGGTTTACTTCAGCTACGGATACTGGCATTCCAGGCTGCGCAGAGATGAGGCTGCAATCCCGGACAGTGTTCCGGCCCTGCTGAAGTAGTGCTGCGCCGTCGCTGCGTCTGTGTCACGCTGGAAGGCATGAACAGCATGCTCCGGAAAAATCTCACGGCCCAAGAATCCCGCACAGCAGGGAATGAACGGGCAGGCGCGGGGCAGTGTCCAAAAACGTTGGCGGACATTGCCCCGGAATCGGTGCTGCTGGCCGGCGCCGGCCGGGCCATCCTGCTCCAGCTCGCCCACCCGGCCGTGGGGTATGGAGTGGCGCGGCACTCGAGTTTCGCCACGGATCCGCTCAAGCGCCTGCATGGCACGCTCAGCTACATCTACGCACTGAGCAACGGCACGCCGAAGCAGCGGAAGTTCATGCAGAGGCAGGTGCAGCGGGCGCACCTGCCCGTGAAATCCTTAGGTTCCCCTGGTGTGCCCGCGTATGACGCCTCAGCTACCCAGCTGCAATTGTGGGTGGCCGCCACGTTGTATGAGTCGGCTTCCCAGGCGTACGACGCCGTGTTCCCGGCTCTTTCTGCGGCTGACGCGGAATCGGTGTACCAAAGCTACGCCGTGCTGGGCACGGCGCTGGGCATGCCCGCAGATCTCTGGCCCGCCACCCGCTCCGACTTTGCCACCTACTGGGAGCGGCAGCTGGAACTGCTCAGCGTGGATGGCACGGTTCGTGGCGTGGCGCAGGAACTGCTGGCGGCCACGCATGCACCCCTCTGGGTCAAGGCGCTCATGCCGCTGGCCAGGTTCCTGACCACGGGCATGCTGCCACCGGCGGTGCGAGACATGTACGGGTTCAAGTGGACGCCCCACAAAGATCGGCTTCTACGAGCGGTGTTCAGAGTAGCTGCCGTGCTGGTGCGCATCACACCACGGACGATCCGGCACGCACCCATGCACTTCTACCTCAACCGCATCCCGGTTAGCTGAAGTCGAACTGACGGTGAATTCCGAGCCTGGCTGCAGTGAGATCGTTCGGGAGTACGTGGCTAGTGTCCGGGACAGGGGCCGTGCAGGCCATGTGATTCAAGGCGCTGCGTAGCGGATAACCCAGTCCACCAGCGGACGCAGTTGCTCCCAGGAGGAGAGAATTTCCTGTTCGGCCTGCGCTGTTTCCAGCCAGAGAGGGGTACCGAGATGCTTGGACGCACTCACGGTCTTATGTTTGAGCAGCTCAGCACGGGGATGGTCCTTAGCGAATCCCTGCGGAACCCGCTTAAGGGTTTGGCCCTCAAGGGTGAGCCCCGCAGAGCCCAGGCCTTTCAGGATCGTTTCGAGTGCTGCGCCGCTCGCCGAAGAATCCACCGCGGCCCGGTACCTGGAGAGCTGGGCCGGGGATGAGGAATGGTAACCGCCACCCACGAGTAGACCGTCGGCGTCAATCTGGACATAGAACCCCACTTCTTCGTAATTGGAGACAAACATTCCCTGCGCAATTTTGTACGGGGACTTATCAGGAGAAAACCGCACATCGCGGTACGGTCGAAAAATCTTTCCGGAGCCGAATTTTCCCTCCGCAGCTTGTTGGAGACCCAACAGCGGTGCCCTCACAGCGGCGTCGTAAATGTCCTTGTGGCCAAGCCACCACTCCTTGTTATTGTTCTTCTCCAGTGCGGCATAAAACTCCACTGCTGCCATGGGAATTCCGGTAAATATACTCATGGTTTGAGCTTAGGGATGGGGCAGGAAAGGGGCTAGAGCGATGCGCCTTTTAGTGCGTGAGTAGGCGTTTTTCTGAAGCTGTGGAGGAATAAGAGCCACGCCGCAACTCCTTTACTGGACTCAGTCCAGAAAGGTGGATAAGGTGGGAGGCATGGAAAAGGAACGAACAATCGAGGACTTATTGCGGGCAGCATCACTGCGCGTGACTCGTCCTCGCGTTGCCGTTCTCAGTGCGGTCAGCAACCACTCTCATGCCGATGCCGACGCCATCATCGGTGCTGTTCGCACCGAGCTGGGCAGCGTCTCCAAGCAAGCCGTCTACGACGTGCTGGCGGCGCTGGTAGAGGCCGATCTGGTACGCCGGATTGAACCGTCAGGCTCGCCTGCACGGTTTGAGACACGGGTGGGGGACAACCACCACCACGTGGTGTGCCGCAGTTGCGGAGACATTGCAGATGTGGACTGCGCCCTCGGTGCGGCACCCTGTTTGCATGCCTCTGATAGCCATGGCTTCAGCATTGATGAAGCCGAGGTTATTTACTGGGGAACCTGCCCAGATTGCACAGCCAAGAGACTTCTGAACGAGCAAGATCTGAATACCACAAGGAGCGAAAAGTAAAGATGACTTTCGAAAACACCGCACCCCTGACAACGGCCGCAGGTGCGCCCGTTGCTAACAACCAGGACAGCCTCACGGCAGGACCCCGCGGCCCGATGCTGCTCCAGGATGCCTGGTTCCTTGAGAAGCTGGCCCACTTCAGCCGCGAGGTCATCCCCGAGCGTCGTATGCACGCCAAGGGATCCGGTGCATTTGGTACCTTCACGGTCACCAACGACATCACCAAGTACACCAAGGCGAACATCTTCTCCGAAGTAGGCAAGCAGACCGAGCTCTTCGCACGCTTCTCCACCGTTGCCGGTGAGCGCGGCGCAGCAGATGCCGAGCGCGACATCCGCGGCTTCTCCGTGAAGTTCTACACCGAAGAGGGCAACTGGGACCTGGTGGGCAACAACACCCCCGTCTTCTTCTTCCGCGACGGCCTGAAGTTCCCGGATCTGAACCGTGCCGTCAAGCGCGATCCCCGCACCAACCTGCGCAGTGCAGAGAACAACTGGGACTTCTGGACCAACCTCCCGGAATCCCTGCACCAGGTCACGATCGTCATGTCCGACCGCGGCATCCCTGACGGCTACCGCCACATGCACGGCTTCGGCTCGCACACCTTCTCCCTGATCAACGCCGAAGGCGAGCGTTTCTGGGTCAAGTTCCACCACGTGACCCAGCAGGGCATCAAGAACCTGACCGACGAAGAAGCAGGTGCCGTGGTCGCAGCCGACCGCGAGTCCAGCCAGCGCGACCTGTTCGACTCGATCGAGAACGGCGACTTCCCGAAGTGGAAGCTCATGGTCCAGATCATGCCCGAGGCCGACGCCGAGACCTACAAGTACCACCCGTTTGACCTCACCAAGGTCTGGTCCAAGAAGGACTACCCGCTGATCGAGGTTGGCGAGTGGGAACTGAACCGCAACGCCGAGAACTACTTTGCCGACGTCGAGCAGGCAGCATTCTCACCGGCCAACGTTGTCCCCGGCATCAGCTTCTCGCCGGACCGCATGCTGCAGGCACGCCTCTTCTCCTACGGTGACGCCCAGCGCTACCGCCTCGGTGTCAACCACCACCAGATCCCTGTAAACGCACCGAAGAACGCCTCGGCCAACACGTACCACCGTGATGGCCAGGGCCGCGTTGACGGCAACCAGGGGCGCACCCCCGGCATCGAGCCGAACTCGTACGGCCGCTGGCAGGAACAGCCGGCCTACGCCGATCCGGCACAGGCCATTGGCGCTGTCGCGGACCGATTCAACTACCGCGAAGATGATGCCAACTACTTCGAGCAGCCCGGTATCCTCTTCCGCGAGAAGATGACTGACGAGCAGCGCCAGGTGCTCTTCGAGAACACCGCCCGCGCCATCGACGGTGCCTCACAGGCCACCATCGAGCGTCACATCTACAACTGCACCCAGGCCGATCCGGCTTACGGCGCAGGTGTTCGTGCGGCCATTGAGGCTCACCAGGCGTCCAAGGCTTAGTCCTTAAAGACGTACGACGGCGGCACTTACCTTCGCATATTGCGGACGGTGAGTGCCGCCGTCGTTGGTTAACGCCGGTTTCTGGGTTCACCAGCCTCGCGAGAGGGGCTGGGGAAGGGGCGGGGCAGGCGGAGAGGGCTAGCCGAGGAGGTGTTCGCGGCCGAACATGGCGGCTGTGGTGCGGGCGGAAGGCGTGCCAGCGTCGAGGTCGGTCCCGGCTGCCACCAGCAGCGTAGCCACGGCGTCCTCGCCCTTGAACAGGGCTCCGGCGAGGGGTGACTGGTCCCGGGCGTTGCGCAGATCCGGGTCGGCTCCGCGCGTTAGCAGCATGGAAACCGTCTCGGCGTTGCCCTTGTAAGCGGCCAGCATCAAGAGCGTGTTGCCACCGGCGTCTTGGACGTTTAGCTCGAGCCCGTGGTCAAGGAACTCCGCCAGCTCGGCGCTCTTACCTTCGCGGGCAAAGTCCATGGCTATGGCGATCAGCTGGGCCGTCTGTTCTTCGTTGAGGGAGGGGTTATTGGTCATTTCTCCACAGTAGGCGATGGGCTGGTGCTTGTCCTCACCGTTCGCGATGACAGTGGCAGATCCAGCCCTCCGGCGTTAACGAACGCGGTAAGTCGGCCATCGTTGCCGTGCTCACGAGCAAAGATATTAATGGACATCGAAATGGCCCACAGATCCGTTGCCCACACCGACATGCCCACATGCCGGGGGCTGGATTCCCATGCCAAATTCTCGATGCCGTGGACCAGCTCCAACAGCGCTTCTAGGCTCATCCTGTCCAGTGAGTCGACAGCTGAATGAGGGGATGCACTCCACTGGCCGGCTCCCATGGATTCGCCGGGGGCCGGATCAACAGGCGCAACCAGAAAAGACCGGTTCTGCCACCCTTCTGATCCTGCAGGGCTTTCCGGGCCCGCTACCGGGGATTCCAGAGGCTCGAGGGCAGGCGAATGTTCAGGCGCCGGCGGGGTCGTCTCTGTTCCAGGCTCAGTTGCCGCGGTTGCCAGTGCAAGCCAGCGGCCTAGTTCCTCATCCACATCTCCTGCGCTTTTTGCCGCAATGCGCCGGTGAGCCGGGCGGGTGAGTGCGGCAGCCGGCGTCGGACTTCCCGGCCAGACAAAAAAGGTGTGCAGCGACGGGGTGGACGTTTCGGCAATGGGCTCGCCAATGGCGTCACCCACAGGCTGCCAATTCCGGGAGATGTACAGTTGCGCCGCAGTGGCACCCACCAAATCGGTTAAGGCGCGCCGCAGCTCGCCGTAACAATGCAGCAAATCCGCAGCCGACTCGGGGCCGAAAGCAATGGAGGGGTCATTGAGCCGGATCACAAAGTGGCCCTCGGTCAAGGGGAACTTGGGACGGCGGATGCTCCAAAACGTCGATGTGAGCAATTGCTCCCGTGTATCTGGCACGCATACCTCCCGGGCAGTGGAATTTGTTGTCAGCCTAACTCACTGTTGTCGAGCGTCGCACGCAATTCAGTGGAGTAGGACAGAATGGGAGCATGCGATTGATCTTGATTAGGCACGGCCAAACACCCAACAATGTGCGTAGCCTGCTGGATACCGCCGTCCCGGGGCCAGGGTTGACCCCGCTCGGTGAGTTGCAGGCAGCAGCGGTCCCGGACGCTGTATCGGGACAGAGTCTGCACGCTCTGTACATCTCGAACCTGACTCGCACCGCGCTGACGGCGGCCCCGCTCGCTGCCGCCCGCCAGCTCACCCCTGTAGTGCGGGATGGGCTCCGGGAGATCAGCGCAGGCGATCTTGAAATGAAGGGCGACAAGGCCTCGATTGAGGCGTACCTGAACACGCTCAAGTCCTGGCTGACAGGTGACCTCTCGGTCCGGATGCCCGGGGCCGACAACGGTTTCGAAATTCTGGAACGCTTTGATGCGGTGGTGGAGGAAGCCGCCCAGACTCATCAGAGCGCCGCCATGGTCAGCCACGGTGCCATGATCCGTTTTTGGGCTGGACACCGAGGCATCAACATCGACTGGTCCGACCCCAAATACCATGATCTTTCAAACACCGGCATTGTCACCTTGGATGGCGAGCCGACCGGTAAAACAGCGCCGGGAGGCTGGCGGATCCAGTCTTGGCAGGGAAAACCGGCTGGCGGACTGAGCGGCCTGGACGCTGATGGCCCCACAGCGGAAATCACTACAGAAGCCTGAGCCTGTGGGCATGAAAGCAGCTAAGAATAAGACCGTGAACGTGGCCGCTGAGCCAGCAGCGAGACGCAGCCCCGAGACGGCAACTGCGGCGATGACAACTGCCCACGGCGGTGTTGAAGCCACTGCGCCCTTTAGTTCTGTCAATCTATGGCGGCTAAAGGGAATCAGTTGGGTCTGGCTGGGAACGGCGGCCGTCTGTATCGCCCTTCTCGCCGTGGGCGCACCGCTGAACATGAGTTTGTACCAGATGGCCCTGCCCTTCGCGCTGGGTATGGCGATCTTGCATTCGGCGTCCTTGGGCCTGACCGCAGCCCGGCCCGTGGCCGGCGTGATTGTTTCACTCATTCCGATGGCTGTCATGCCGCTGGCCTCGGACCCTGTGGGTGCAGCCCCGATGCCTTTCAGCGTGGTTGCCATGATCACCCAGGTGTTGGTGATCTGTATTGCCGGGCTACGTGTGCACTGGATGGTTTCGGCCGCGGGATGGCTGGCTAGTGTCATGGTGGGTGTGATTCTAAATTACTTGACCATGCCAAATGGCCAGTCGCTGGGGGCCCAAAACAATGTTGTCATCTTCGCTGCCGTCTCGGGTGGGCTCATGGTGGCCGCCGTGGTGGTCCAGCAATGGCAGCACCTGAGGGCCGAACTTGCCGCCGAACGAAGTGTCAGCGCTGAGGAACAGTCCAGGCGCAGGCTGGCTGAGGAACGTGCACGCATTGCCCGTGAGCTCCACGACGTAGTGGCCCACGGAATGTCCGTGGTGGTGGTACAGGCAACTACGGCACGCTACCGGCACGCAGGGCTCAGCGAGGAACTCAAGCAGGAATTTGATGACATCGCCGCGAACTCGAGGCGAGCCATGACTGAAATGCGCAGCATGCTCGGATCGCTGCGCAACAGCGAAGCCGGGCGCGAACTGGGGCCACAACCAACGCTGGCTGACCTTCCGCAGCTCTTCGCATCCGCCCGCTCCACGGGGGTGCGCATCCCCGAACCGGCCCTCACCGACATTGAAAACCATGACATTGGCGAGATTATTGCCCTGACGTCCTACCGGATCGTGCAGGAAGCGCTGAGCAACGTGATCCGGCACGCACCCGGAGCCACCGTGCAGGTGCGGTTTACCGTGATCGGGGGACTGTTGGAAATCTCCGTGGTCAACTCCAGCTCCGGCGTGGGAATGGTCATGGCTCAGCTAGACAAGGGCGCGCACGTAGGGCAGGGATTGATCGGCATGCGGGAGCGGGCAGCCATTGTGGGCGGGTCCGTTGTTTGTGCACCAACGTCCGACGGTGGCTTCTCGGTCACTGCAAAACTGCCCCTCAGCGCCAATAATGGCAAAGGAAACACCAAATCATGAGCATTAAAGTGTTGGTTGTTGATGACCAGGCAATGGTCCGGGAGGGTTTTGCGGCCCTGCTCG
Source organism: Specibacter sp. NPDC078692 (assembly GCF_040686835.1). Taxonomy (NCBI): domain Bacteria; kingdom Bacillati; phylum Actinomycetota; class Actinomycetes; order Micrococcales; family Micrococcaceae; genus Specibacter; species Specibacter sp. NPDC078692. The sequence goes on along the minus strand of NZ_JBFBLV010000018.1, from coordinate 20,538 downwards.
GCGCCCAGGACGACATTGAAATTGTGGGGCAGGCCGAGAACGGGGCCATTGCAGTGGACCTAGCCGCGCTGCACCGTCCGGACGTGGTGTTGATGGACGTCCGCATGCCCGTCATGGACGGTTTGGAAGCGGCACGCCTGATCCTTGCCGGGTCCCCTGATGCCAATGCCACGCATGTGTTGATGCTGACCACCTTTGACGTGGACGACTATGTCTATGATGCCCTGCAGCTCGGGGCCAGCGGTTTCCTCCTCAAGGACGCGCTCGCCGAAGAACTGGTCGCCGCCGTGCGTATCGTGGCATCCGGGGAGGCGCTACTGGCTCCGTCGGTGACGAAGCGGTTGATCGAGCAGTTTGCGGTTTCCCGAGCGAGGCCCGTACTTTCCCAGGAACGGCTGGCTGGACTCACCGACAGGGAGCTTGAAGTGATGACGTTGATTGGACGAGGGCAATCAAACCAGGAAATTGCGGCCGAGCTGTTCATCGCCCAACAAACGGTGAAGACCCACGTCAGCAAGATTTTAGCCAAGCTGGATCTTCGCGACAGGGTGCAAGCCGTAGTGCTCGCCTATGACACCGGTCTGGTGGAACCCGGAAGCTGATTCGTGGGTGGCAAGCCACCGGCGTCGGGGAGGCGAAGGAGGGCTAAGACTGCGCTGCCATTTTGGCTAGATCCCAGCCGCCCGGCTGCGTGTGACTCATCAAATGGTGCTCAGCAGTGGACGTATAGGTCCGACGGGCATTTGACCTCCGCAGCCAGTAACACGGGCAGTAACCAGAAGTGGATTGGATTGAGCCCCACCCCTGTTCTGGCGACGGCCCTGCTGAATTCGGCATCCATCAAGAAGCTGGGCGAGTTGGGTCTCTAACTCTTCTCGCTTGGAGTTTATCGCCCCGCACTTCTTACTTTGAACAAACAGCCCGCAGCAGTGGTCAATCCCGTTTTCTATAAACCGGTGCGGCCACTGCTGGGGGCTGTTTGTGTGTTGATTCTAGGCTGGTGGCTGGACCAGTTTGAACATGGCGCCCGTGCAGTCGCTGAGGCCGGCGATCCTGCCATAAGGGGAATCTTCGGCCGGGTTGATGATGGTGGCACCCAAGGTGAGCGCCGTGGCGATGGAGGCATCGACGTCGTCGGTCTGGAAGTAAATCTGCCAGCTGGACGGCACCTCATCAGGCAGGAAATTGGCAGCATCCATGATGCCAGCCAGCTCTTGTTCGCCAGCCATGAGGTTGGTGTAGCGGAACTCGGGGGAGTCGCTCATGACGGAGGTAGTCAGGCCGAACACGTCCCGATAGAAGGTGACCGCCGCCGGATAGTCCTTGCTGTGGAGCTCGTGCCAGGCGGCAGCGCCGATTTCCTCGTGCAACTGGAAACCCGTATGGCCGCCGAACTCCCACAGCCCGATTGAGGCGCCGCTGGGGTCGCCGAGCATGGCCATTTTGCCTTGTTCAGGGACAGCCATGGGCTCCATGAAGACCATGGCGCCAGCAGTTTTAGCTGCTCCGATAGTCGTCTCAATGTCGTCAACCCGCAAGTAAGTGGTCCACATATCCGGATAGCCGTCGGTGTCTTCTCGGGACTGCATGAGGCCAGCGACGCTCTTGCCGTCCTTGAAAGCCATGGTGTAGCCGCCGTATTTTTCCTCATCGCCTACGTCGTAGCTCCAGCCAAAAAGGGCTGTGTAAAATTCCCTGGACTTGTTCATGTCCGAGGTCAACAGATCAATCCAGCACGGTGCCCCGGCGGGAATTCCTTGAGGGTTCATGGCAGCTCCAAACGTCTTCAGTTGCTGTGAGGTGGATCTAAGGGGTGGATCTAGGGGGCAAAGGAAGACTATGCCCGGGGCGGCGCCCGGGCAAGAGCAAAAGCGCCTGCTGGCTGAAAGTTTCCCCCGAGTTTGGGGTGACTTTCAGCAGCAGACGCTTTTTAGCTCAACTGTGCTTGTAGCTGCAAATATACAGCTGTGACAGTTAGCGCATGTTGACGAACTGCAGGTCGGCGTCCTCGAACTTGCGCAGCATGGCCATGACTTCCTGAAGATCGTCGCGGCTCTTGGAGCTCACGCGCAGTTCATCGCCCTGAATGGTGGACTTCACGCCCTTGGGGCCTTCGTCGCGGATGAGCTTGTTGATCTTCTTGGCGATGTCCTGGGCGATACCTTCTTTGATCTCAGCCTCCAGGCGGTATTCCTTGCCCGAGGCGTAAGGTTCGCCAGCGTCGAGGGACTTCAAGGAGATGCCGCGCTTGATCAATTTGGATTCGAAGACGTCCATGATGGCCATGACGCGTTCTTCGGAGTTGGCCTTCAGCAGGATTTTCTCGCCGCTGAAATCGATCTCGGCGCCCACACCCTTGAAGTCGTAGCGCTGGACTACTTCCTTTTGGGCCTGGTGCAGAGCGTTGGCGACTTCTTGCTTATCGACTTTGCTAACGACGTCGAACGTTGACTCACTGGCCATGATTCCTCCACAGGTTCGAAAACTCAAAAACTTGAACGGTTGATTTGCCTCCTAGCCTAGCTGGCCGCTGTCCTACTCGCCCGTTCTGCGGTGTAGCGTGCCGCTCACAGTGTCCTATAAGGAGTATCGGGGCAAGTGCACATCTACGAAGGACAGAGTAGAAGGTGTTGAGACTGCCAGCGCCTAGCTCTAGGAGAAACAATGACAACGGATCCAAGCCCCGCAAGCCCCGCATCATCAAGCCCCGCGTCATCATCCGCCGTCACGCTGCCGGTACGCCGTGGCGCTGTCGGACGGAAATCGGTAGGTGCTGCGGTGGCCGCGGTGACCCTAGCTGCGGTGACGGTTTTGAGCGGGCCCGGACTGGTGAGCGGCTCGGCCCATGGCTTGGAGCCGGGAAGTATCATCACTTCTCCGCCAAATTCTGCGTCGTCACGGATTGCTGGCGTCCATGAAGATATGGCCCGGGCCGTGAAGCTGCAACAACTCACAACTGAGCAGGCGGCGTTCCTAGAAAATGAGCTGGTCAAGCGGATCCAAGGCAAGGCCTGACACCGTCGGCTGATGAGCGACTTTGTAGGGGAATGTACTGCTGTCCGCGCCAATTTCGGCGCCGGGGGCCTCTCGATTAGATTCTTGGCGAAATTCCTTGTATTGTTTTACTGCTTCCACTTGTTGGGGGCGAAAGCCGGACCCGAAGTTTGGGTGTGGTGGCCATGGCAGATTACCCGAGTGGCCAAAGGGGGCTGACTGTAAATCAGCTGGCAACGCCTTCACTGGTTCGAATCCAGTATCTGCCACCAAACCGGAAACCCGGAACTTCGCGAGAAATCGCAAGTTCCGGGTTTTTTGTTGTACCAGAGCCAAAGTGGGGCCGGACGGGACGTCAAACGCGAACTACAGTTAAGGCATGGAATACGTCGTGCCCCTGGTTATTGTGCTTGTCATTGTTATTGTCGTGATTGCTGGTGCACGGTTCATGGGACGGCGCGGCACCCAAACCCAGGGCCGCAGCCAGCAGCACTCACCTGGGCAAGATACGAGGCAAGGCCCACACTCGGTCCACGACCGAAACCGGGACTCCGTATCTTCTGCCCCGGAGGCAGCCCGCAAGCGCTCCCGCAATGAAATCACGCGGGAGGACGCACAGGAGGCCAGTGCCAGGCTCAGCCCGGAAGCTCATCGGAGGGTGTACGCCCTGATCGCCCAGCACCAGGTACTCAATGCCGTCAAGGAATACCGCAAAGCCACCAAGACTGGGCTGGGAGATGCGGCCGCGGCTGTAGCCGCCTTGGCACAGTTTCCGCAGCCCAGGCCTGAGCCTGCGACACCTGCGCAGTTCCCGCAGCATGAGCCCACCACGCAGACTGCACCCAGCATTAAGGAGGGGCCGCTGACCGTAGATGACATCATCAGCGCCACGCCGTCGGTTGCCACACCCGCAACCCCTGCAGTTGCCGCCACTGGCAGCTACCGATACCGGGCCATCGTTTCGCAGGGCAATGAAGTCCGTGAGGTGGCCAGTACTCGCCTCAACGCAGAAATCTACGGGCAGATCCGTCAGCTGGCCCTGTCCGGAAATCACGACGAAGCCGTCCGACTCTTGCGGGATCATTCGGATGTGGGCGAGGCACAGGCGCTGGAATTCGTTTCAATGATCGGGCCCGACGAGTAACGGGAACAGCAATTGCCCGGTCCCGTTTATAGGGCCGGGCAATTATTTTTAGTGGCAGCCCTAGCTGGCTTCGTCTTCCAGCACAAAGCCGTCCTGGTGGTGAATCAGCTGGCGCCCCATGCCGGAATCAAGCTGGATCCACAAGCATTGGCGGTCGTGGGACAGTGTTTCAACGCGGCCCGAAAGACGCCAGCCGCGGTCGTTGACCAAAGCCACCGGAGCGTCCTTGCTCATCGTCGGCCACACGTCGTGGTTGTCGGGGTTAATGAAGGCTGTGTGGTGAGTGCGTCGTGCCATGGTTTCTCCTGATACGAAAGTCATCGCTGCTTCCAGTTCTAGTTTCTTTACACCGACAGTTTGCCCGGACAAGGTGAACTCGCCGTGAACTCAGGGTGTTTTTCCGTTCAAAATTCCGTGAACCTGCCTGCGCCTTTGTCTTTGTGCGCGCACGACGCCGGCTGCTGGCTTCTCTTCCCTTGCCCGCCCGGGTGCCACACCGGCAGGCGGACGGGCTGCCCATTCCCTCACGCGGTGAGCGAAACCACAGCCAAACGCCGGACTAATCCCGTACGGTTAAGGCATGGCTACAGTTGAAATCACCACAGAATCTTTTGGCCCCACCATTGAGGGCAACGACATTGTGATCGTTGATTTTTGGGCATCTTGGTGCCAGCCCTGTGTGCGCTTTGCGCCCACTTTTGAGGCGGCTTCGGAAAAGCACGGCGACATTGTGTTCGGCAAGGTTGACACGGAAGCGCAGCAGCAGCTTGCCGCCGAAGCTAATATCACCTCCATCCCGACACTGATGGCGTTCCGAGAAAAGGTGCTGGTTTTCGCCCAGCCCGGCGCGTTGAACGGTACCCAGCTTGACTCTGTCATTGACGCCGTCAAGGCCCTAGACATGAGCGAAGTTCACGCAGCAGTTGCTGCGAAGGCAGCCGAAGGCACCGCTTCCGAATAGGGTTCCGCACCCAAGGACTCGCCAAAGTTCGCAACCACAAATGACCCGTTAGATAAGGTCGCTTAGATCCATCTAAGCGACCTTATCTAACGGGTCATTTGGGTGTCCGAGGGCTCAGGACCCCACGGCCAGCTGGTTTAGCTGCGAACCAGTTCCACCGGCTTTGCCAGCAGGGCGCTGAGAGATTCGTTGAGGTCCTGCACGGCAATGCCCTTGCTGTGCTTGGTCAGGTCCTCTTCGGAGGCCCACTGCTCGGTCAAAACAATCTTCTCTTCCGATTCCTCGGTGATTTCATACTGAATGCAGCCGGTCTCTTCGACGACCTGCTCAATCGCGATGTCCAGTGCAAGCTTCACACGGAAGAATTCGCCCTCGTTGGGGATAAAGGTGGCCTGTAGGTTGATGATCTCGCTCATGCAACCAGCCTAAGTGATGCGAGGGTTCGGGCGGGAAGTTGTTCCGCTCTATGAACGCGTGCGCAAGATCCGCAAAAGTGACGTGGGCGGGTCCCGATCAGTGAGTTAGTGTCCTCGATGGTCCTGAATAGTCATTCGTGGCCCGAACGTGGGTTTGCGGAGACCGCTGAGCTGGAGCAGCCGCACCACGCGCTGGCGGTGGCCGCGCCATGGTTCAAGAAGTTCCAACATGCCCGCATCGTCCACTGGTTTTCCGGCCAGTGCCCAGCCCACATAGGCGGCCAGATGGTAGTCGCCCACCGCCACCTGATCGGCATCCGAGTGCGTGCGTTGGGTGACTTCTGCTGCCGTCCAGGCCCCAATGCCAGGAATGCTCTGCAGCTTGGCCCCAGCCTCTGCGGCTGGCAGCGCGCTCAAACGCTCCAAGCCCGACGACGAGCGCAGCATCCGCTGGACCGTGGCCGAACGCTGTGGTCCAACGCCAGCCCTGTGCCACTCCCATGACGGAATCTGAGCCCATTGGGCAGGTGTCGGGGCCACCATCAAATCGGTGGGGACTGCTGCATTTGTTCCAGCGCCGGGGGCGGGCAAGCCGAACTTTCTCAACAGAACCGCATAGCCGCGGAGGGCCTCAAGGGCCGTGACTTTCTGCTCCAAGATGGCCGGTACCAGGGCGTCAACCATCCGCCCAGTGGCAGGCAGGCGCAGGGCCGGGTGCCGTCGTCGTGCTTCCCGGACGCGGGCCGGGAGCGTCTCGGTAACGGTGGGGGAGTCGAAAGCGGACCAGTCGTCGTGGGCTCCTAGCAGTGCAGGGGCGGATTCCAGCGCATGGTCGGCGCCCGGCCCCCAGGCCCGTGCATGCAGCTCGGTGCCTCGCTGAGAAATGCCCAAGGTTGCCGGGCCGGCGGGGGTGTTGAATGCCAACCACGCGTTCTCCGGGGTCAGCCGCACGGTCCGATCGCCCGGGCCGCGACCAATGATGCCCAACGTCTGCGTCAGCGAATAGGGGGCGCCGGCATCCCAAACTGCGATGGAGTCCTGGTGCGTGGTGGTCATAGATCCATGGTCGCACGCGCGACTGACAAGGGGTGTGCAAGCTGAGGAATCATGCTAGGTTAACGTTTATCGTTATTATCGATCAGCGTTAAGGGTGGGGATTCTGGTGGCTTTTTCAATGTGGTCGTGGCTGTTGGTGGTGGCGGTGCTAGCTATCGTGGCGTTGATCTTGTTTGCAGGCAGGAGCTCGGTCAAGGACCCCGAAGCCGTGGCTGGCGGGGGGATGGTCAGGGCCACTCGCCGCATTGCCTGGCTCTACGTAGCGGGCTGTGTTGTCGGCGGCCTCACCGCCATGGTGTCTACGGTGTGGGGTGATGCTGTCACCGTGAAACTGCCTGTTCAGGAGTTCTGGCCCTCGCTGCCAGGGACCGTAACCATTGACACGCCTCTTGCCACCGTTGAATCGGGTGGGTTCACGTGGGCCAATGTGAGCGTCAGTGGACTGACTATTGCGACCCGACTGATGCTCACCGGGGTAGTGGTGGCGCAATCTGCCCTAGCTGTGGGGGCCGGTTTGGTCATTATTAAACTGTGCACCTCGGTCATGAACAAGACACTTTTTGTTCCTGCGCTGGTCAAGGGTGTGCAAATAGTTGCCGGTGTGGTGTTCTTGGGCGGGACGATCTGGCAAGCGTGCCAAATCTTCGGCGGCAGTATGGCTGCCGAACAAGTGCTCGGTGCCACTGCGTGGGAGCTGAGCGGTGAAACCATTGCATGGACCGACATTCACAATATTGTGGGCATGCCGTCCGTGGCCTATTTCTGGGAATTCAATTTCTGGCCCATCGGTGTTGCCCTGGTGCTCATGGTCTTAGCTGAGCTGTTCCGTCAGGGTAGCAAGGTTCAAAAGGATACGGCAGGGCTCATTTAGTGGCAGACGATGAAGAATCCGGGATCCATTGCCGGCTTGATGAGCTGTTGGCCGAGCGCGGCATGACTCTGACACGGCTTGCGGAGCTCGTTGACATCAGTATTGTGAACCTCTCCGTCCTGAAAAATGACAGAGCCAAGGCCATCCGTTTCTCCACGCTGCTGGCCATCTGCCGGGCGTTGGACTGCGAGGTAGGGGAGCTGTTGGAGCTGGCGTAGTTTTCTACTGTGGCCAAAGCACGACGCCGGACCTAGGCTGGGCGAATATGTCACGACGGTGAGGGGCAGCTATGTGGAAAAGAAGCGCAGCGAGTGAGCGTGTGCCTCAGGGCTGGCGCGCTAGCGGAGGCATCTCCTGGCCGCTAAGTGTGGCCCTCTACATCCGTGACGTCTACGGATTGCCCGCCACGCGGCCTTTCTTCGTGCCGCCCATGTCGCCTGCAGTTCCGGAGCATATTCCCGTCACCGGACCTGCCGGAGACACTGCTCTGGCCGCTGAATGGGCCCACTGGTTTGGGGAGCTCGTACGCAGCCGGGCCTCCATTTACGATGTCGCTGGCCTGTTGCTGGAGGAACGCTCGCCGGCCTTCCTGCAGGCTGTGGAAAACCGGCTGCGTCAGGCTACAGGGGCAGCCGAAACGGCCAAGCGATATGAAGTTGAACAATGGCGGACCCGCAGGAACAGCCCGGGACTGGCGCTGCCCAAGCTGGTGCACTCCATCGAGAAGGAACTGGGTCGAAAGGCCGCTCCCTTCAACCTTGAATTCCGGATCCTGCCGGTGGCGGGGCTGTGGGTGCATCAGGTGGCACCCAACTGTGTGCTCATGAGCTTTGACATTCAGTCAGACCCCGACGCCATGGGCCGCCTACTGGGCCCCATCGTTAGGGAACTGGCTCACTGAGCCAGCCATCCGGCGTCGCACTTTCCCGATCCTGGGCCGGAATCGGAGGGCACCTCTACCCATGGCAAGGCGTTGCGGTGGCGCGTAGGCTCGAAAAAGATCACGAACATCGACGTGGGCGGTGCCCCGCAGTGGAGGCAACAATGTCAGGATTTATCGGAGCGGACCCGGAAGAACTCCGCAACCTCGCCAAGCATATGGACAACAGCGCCGAACAGCTCGACGGGACACGAGCGGATTTGCTGAGCAATTTTCAACGAGTGCGGTGGGTCGGCGAGGACGCGAACCGTGCCAAGGGCGAATTCCGTGCCAGTCACGCAAAGAAAATCCAGCAGGCAACCTCGATGCTGCGCGAAACGGCCGATCTTGTCCGTAAACAGGCGCAGGAACAAACTCAGGCCAGCTCCAGTGGCAGTGCATTTCCGATCGGGATGGTTATTGCCAAGCCGCTGCCAGCCTTCATGCCTGATCCGGACCAGGTGCCACCACCCAACCTGGTGACGCTACCCGACAAACTACCTGTTGGTTTCACGCCTCCGGACTGGTTCGAAGCGCCAGATTTGGAGGCCCCCTACCCGGTCTACGAAGCCTATACCGGGCCGGAAGCGCCCTGATCGGAATCTGCGTGGCCGGATGTCGAGCCGGCGGAGGGGCCTGCGGTAGGATCGGCGGCGGCCAGCTCTTCGGCTGTCTGCTGCAGTAAATCCCGGCAGGCCAGCAGCGCCGGGCGGTTGCGGCTGGAGCGCCTGGCTGAGGTGAATATGGTGCGGCGGGGTGCTTCGGGCAGATCGATCAGGGTCACCGGGGTCGGGCGGCCAGTCCACATCAAATCGGGCATGAGCCCCACGGCATTTCCGGATTCAATGAGGCGAATCTGTGCCTGCAGATCAGCCGTTTCGAACCGCACATCCGGTTCGAATCCCGCTTGCCGGCATGCTTGTTCGGCCCAGTGCCGCGAGGCTGCGCCGCGAGGTTCCATGACCCAAGGAAGATTTTCGGTGTCCGCAATACAAGTGATGGGTTCGGTGCGAAGACGGCTCATCCCACCGCTGACGCCTGCAGCAGGGACGGCGAGGCGGATGGCGTCGGTGGTCAAAACCACGCGGTCTAGCTCTGGCTGCAGGGGAGCGGCATGGCCGGGGTACTGTTCGGCGACAACCAGATCGAAGTCTCTAGCCCAAGTCTCATGCAGGGCCGTTTCCGGCTCGCGCTGGATCATCTCAATGCGAACATCTGGATAGCGCTGCGCCATTGCGGTGAGCACATCCGGTATCAGGGCTAGTGCTGCCGATTGAAAGACGGCCATCTTGACCGTGCCGGTCACGGTTGTCAGAGAGGCTGACATATCAGCCTCGGCGCGTTCCAGAGTTTTCAGAAGTTCGGCGGTGTGCTCCACCAGAATTTCTGCCTGAGCCGTCAGCTGAACGCGCCGGCCAACCTTGCGGAACAGCGGAACACCCACTTCTTTCTCCAGCAGTGCCAGTTGTTGGGACACGGCAGAGGGGCTGTATTGCATCACTGCGGCCACGTCGGCCAAGGTGCCGCGAATGTGCAATTCACGCAGCAATCGCAGCCGTTTCAGCTCGAGCATGGCTTCTCCAAGTTTGATGAGGATTTGATTAGGAAACGTGTTGAGTATTCATCATAAATCACCACTTTTGCTTATTGAACATTACTCTCATACTGGAGCTGAGGGGAACGCTACGCGCCGCCGCACAGGCTCACAAATGTCAGGTGCGCTCGCTTCCCTGATCACTAAGCAGCAACTCATCAGGCACCAGCAGAAAAGAAGCCCGTAAAAACTATGACAAGCACCGTCTCTGCGGCCACCGCCGCGAACATTCCGGTTCCCAGCAATGATCTTGCCCAGGAAACCATTGCTCTTGTGCGGCACTGGCTGAGCGAGGCCGCCACATTCCCGGCAGATGTTTCGGCCCAGCGTCTGGCCGGTGTCTTGAAGGACCCCAACGGGCTGGACTTCACGGTTGGTTTTGTTGACGGCGTGGTCCGTCCCGAGGACCTATCCGTCGCCGCCCGCAACCTGGCCATCCTGGCGCCCAAGGTTCCGGCCTTCCTGCCCTGGTACATGCGCAGTGCCGTTCGCGTCGGTGGCGTGATGGCCCCGATCCTGCCGCAGCTGGTCATTCCCATTGCCCGCAAGGTGCTCCGCGAGATGGTGGGCCACTTGATTGTGGATGCCACCGACGCCAAGCTGGGTCCGGCCATCGCCAAGATCCGCAAGGACGGCGTTGACCTCAACGTGAACCTTCTCGGAGAAGCCGTGTTGGGCAAGAACGAAGCCGCCCGACGCCTCGAGGGGACCCTCAAGCTACTGGCGAGGGACGACGTCGACTATGTCTCCATCAAGGAATCCTCCACCGTGGCGCCTCACTCACCATGGGCCTTCGACGACGCCGTCAACCACGTGGTGGAGAAACTCACCCCGCTGTACACGTTGGCCAACTCCTTCGCCAAAGCCAAGTTCATCAACCTGGACATGGAGGAGTACAAGGATCTCACCATGACCATCGCGGTGTTCAAGCGCATTCTGGACAAGCCCGAGTTCAAGAATCTCGAAGCCGGCATTGTGCTCCAGGCCTATCTGCCGGACACGCTCGCCGCCATGATTGACCTGCAGGAGTGGGCCGCCGCCCGCCGCGCAGAGGGTGGCGCCGCCGTCAAGGTCCGCATCGTGAAGGGCGCCAACCTGCCCATGGAACAGGTCCAGGCTTCGGTGTTTGGCTGGCCGCTGGCTACCTGGGGCACCAAGGCGGATTCCGACACCAACTACAAGCGGATCGTGAACTACGCGCTGACCCCCGAGCACATCAACAACGTCCATATTGGCGTTGCCGGGCACAATCTCTTCGACGTGGCCCACGCCTGGTTGCTCGCTCAGCAGCGCGGCATCGACACCACCAGCGGTGCGCTCGAGTTTGAGATGCTGCTGGGCATGGCCACCGGTCAGGCCGAAGCCGTCCGCAAGGATGTGGGCTCGCTGCTGCTGTACACACCCGTGGTCCACCCGGGCGAGTTCGACGTCGCCATCGCCTACCTGATCCGGCGCTTGGAAGAAGGCGCCAGCCAGGACAACTTCATGTCAGCCGTCTTTGAACTCTCCGAGAACGAGGCTCTGTTCGCTCGCGAGCAGGAGCGCTTCCTGGCTTCTCTGGCCGAATTGGACACCACGGTGCCGCCCAGCAACCGTGTCCAGGACCGCAACCTGCCTGCGATTCCAGCTGCCACATCCGGGTTCGCCAATACCCCGGACACTGACCCGTCGCTGGTGCCCAACCAGGTGTGGGGCAAGGAGATCCTGGCCCGCATCCCCGGCTCGGTTCTGGGCAATGACCTGGTCGCCGAGACCACCGTCACCGAGTTGGAGGAGCTGAATACCCTCGTGGCCACCGCCCTTGAGCACGGTGCTGCGTGGGGTGCCATGAGCGGTGCGCAGCGCGCGGCCATCCTCCACCGTGCCGGCGATCTCCTGGACACCCGCCGCGCCGATTTCATGGAGGTCATGGCATCGGAGACCGGCAAGACGCTGGACCAGTCCGACCCCGAAATCAGCGAGGCCGTCGACTTTGCCCACTACTACGCCGAGCGTGCCAAAGATCTAGAAACGGTCGACGGCGCAACCTTCGTCCCAGCGAAGCTCACCGTGGTGACCCCGCCGTGGAACTTCCCGTTGGCTATCCCAGCGGGCTCCACTTTGTCCGCACTGGCCGCCGGTTCCGCAGTGGTCATCAAGCCCGCCCCGCAAGCCCAGCGCAGTGGATCCCTCATGGTCAAGGCCCTCTGGGATGCCGGCGTGCCCCGCGAAGTACTGGCTCTGGTCCAGCTTGGCGAAAACGAACTCGGCAAGGCGTTGGTGTCTCATCCCTCCGTGGACCGCGTCATCTTGACCGGTGGCTATGAGACCGCCGAACTGTTCCGTAGCTTCCGCACCGATCTACCGTTGCTGGCTGAGACCTCCGGCAAGAACGCAATCATCGTCACCCCCAGCGCCGACCTTGATTTGGCCGCCAAGGATGTGGTGCAGTCGGCGTTCGGCCACGCGGGCCAGAAGTGCTCGGCAGCATCGTTGGTCATCATGGTTGGATCCGTGGCTCAATCTGCTCGTTTCCATAATCAGCTCATCGACGCGGCCTCCAGCCTTGCCGTTGGGTACCCGGAAACCGCCACCACACAGATGGGACCCATCATTGAACCGGCCGCCGGCAAGTTGCTTGGCGCGCTGACCACCTTGGATGCAGGCGAGAGCTGGGCCATCGAACCGCGCCAGTTGGATGAGAGTGGCAAGCTCTGGTCCCCGGGTGTTCGCACTGGCGTTGCGCCCGGATCGCACTTCCACCTGACCGAGTTCTTCGGCCCGGTTCTGGGCATCATGACGGCCGCGACGCTCGAAGAAGCCATCGCCATGGTCAACGCCATTGACTACGGGCTCACCTCCGGCCTGCACTCGCTGGATTCCGCTGAGATTGGTCTGTGGCTGGACACCGTCCAAGCCGGAAATCTGTACGTCAACCGCGGCATCACCGGCGCCATTGTGCAGCGTCAGCCATTCGGTGGCTGGAAGAAGTCGGCCGTCGGCGCGGGCACCAAGGCTGGCGGGCCCAACTACTTGGTGGGCCTGGGGTCTTGGGTTCCTGCCACGGCTGCGGCAACCGCACCGTTGGGCGATGCTGCCCGCAAGATGCTGAATGCGGCTTCGGATTTGTCCGCCGAGGAGCAGGCGTTCCTGAAGCGCTCGTTGCACAGCGACGCCGCGGCATGGGCTTCCGAGTTTGGCGAAGCACGCGATGTTTCAGCATTGTCGGCCGAGCGCAATGTGTTCCGCTACCTGCCGCTGAACCCTCTGGTTCGCCTTGCCGAGGGAGGCTCGGTAGCCGGGCTCATGCGCGTACTTGCGGCAGGAATCCTGGCCGGGGCAACCCCGGAAGTCTCCTCCGGCGTCGAACTTCCCAACGCCTTGAAGGCCCTGTTGCTGAGCTTGCGTATCACCGTCACAGCAGAGAAGGACGCCGAGTGGCTGGCTCATGCGCGGCGCTTCGGAGCGGGTCGTATCCGCCTCATCAGTGGGGACGCCTTGGCGGTATACGAGGCAACTGGCGGACGCCCGGATCTGGCAATTTACCACGGTGAGGTTACCGAGGCCGGGCGTGTGGAGATGCTGCCGTTCCTGCACGAGCAGGCCGTCAGCATCACAGCGCATCGCTTCGGCACGCCCAACAACCTCTCGGACGGGTTGATCTAGGCCTTGCCGTCCGTCTGACGGAAAATGCGCCCGCCTCCCATAAATGAACCCTGTAGACCGGGCGCATTAATGGGAGGCGGGCGCATTTTCTCGCAGGTGAATTACCTTTTCGGAATGCCGGCCTGTCGGAGAAGTCGCTCAAAGCCATTGAGGTCCATCAAGTCCGCCCAAATCCACCGAAAGAAGCCAGCGCACTGGGCCCGAATCTGGTCCTCGCGGTTTTTCTCGTCAATGATCCGGTCCTCGAGTGACTTGCCGCCCGCCCAGTCCTTGCGCAGGTACTTTTTCCTGCCGTCGAATTCACCGACCTTGCGTTGTTTCTCGAACCAAAAATCGACAAATGCGTTGCGGCCGTCTCGGAGCACGAAGCCATGTTGCAGTGTCGGAGCGACAAAACCGAGCTGGGACATGCGGACTCTGCTGATGGACTCACCGGCAGAACCGGAAAGTCCGGAGGCAAACTCAACGACTGCCACCGCCCGATTGCGGGCAGACCTGGACGGCAGCGACTCGGCGGCGTTCAGGAGATTGGATTTCAAAAGGGGCTGGCCTAGCGGGGTGTCCGTGTTCCACTGTGGAGCATGATCGCTGGTGGGGACTGCCAATGATGTGAACACGTTGCCGGGTTTGGGATATCTCACCAGATGCATGCTGGAATCACACACGGCGACAGCTTGCTCAAATTTCAACCGGGTGATTAATTCAATCGTGGTGGTGAGCTTGTCCGTAAGGAGAAACGGCCCGCAACGTACCACCACGTCATCTTGCCGTCGCAAATGACGGGTGATGTCACCGCGGCTGCGCCCACCGTTCGACTCGTCCGTGAGAATGTGCAAATTCTCCGGCAGGCCCAAGACCCACAATCCCCACAGGAGTGCTGCGGTGGTGTGGGAAAAGATCGGCGGGCGCTTGGTGGTCAGCTGAAATGCGGTGGCACGAAGGCCATACCGCGACGCCTCATCAAGCTCCTGCCATTGCGCCGCTTCCGTGTAAACGCTGCGGCGGACACGGACGTATCGTCCGTTGTTGCAGAGTCTGGCAAGAAGACGTGAATCTTGGCCGGCCAGCTCCACATCGGAAGGAAGAATCAACCGTGGCGTGTCCATGCCTTCAAGGATTCCAGATATAGGGCTGCCGTATAAGAGCGATCCAGCGGACCTGTGGATAACTCTGGAGCCGTGCCGCGGCGGGCCAGAGCATCACATGGCCGGTTGTTGTCTACATCCTGACGAAAAATGCGCCCGCCTCCCATAAATGAACCCCGTAGACCGGGCGCATTAATGGGAGGCGGGCGCATTTCCTGCTGGGGCGCACGCGGGCGCAGGCAATTATGCGGTTAGGCCTGTGCGACGCGGACCGTGTTGCCGGACGGGTCGCGGAAGGCGCAATCCTTAGGGCCCCAGGGCTGCTGGATGGGTTCCTGTAGCACCTCGGCACCGGCGGCCACGGCCGTTTCAAATGTGGCATCAAGATCGGTGGCAGTGAAATTCAGCATGGGCAGCACGCCTTTGGCCAAGAGCCGGGCCATGGCGTCGCCGTCTTCCGCAGAGCGGCCAGCGTGCGGTTCGGATAGCACAATGCCGAGTCCGGGCTGGGAACTGGTGCCCATGGTGACCCAGCGGAAGTCGCCATTGCTGACATCGTTTTGGACTTCCAAGCCCAGAGCGTCGCGGTAGAACGCGATGGCTTGATCGGGATCGTGGACGGTCAAATGCGTGTATTGCAGTGAAATGGTCATGGCACCAATTTTATGGTCCGGTGCGCTCTGACGCTTCTTGAATCCTGCTCGGTTTCCCCGCACTGCTCACGCTGCTGGTGTTTCCTGCGCTGCGTGGCTGAGCGTCCCGGCGGGGCCGGGTGGTGACCCGGGCAAAGCACGGCGGCATAGCCGCAATCACGCTGTGGTCCCGGGACTTGTAGCTACTGGGGGACTCGCCCATGATCTCGGTGAATCGTGTGCTGAAGGAGCCCAACGATGTGGCACCGACGGCCATGCAGGCGTCCGTCACCGAAACACCGGCCCGCAGCAGCGCCGCGGCACGTTCGATCCGCCGCGTCATGAGGTAGCTGTACGGTGTTTCCCCATAGGCTGCGCGAAATTTTCGGGAGAAATGCGCCGGGGACATAAAGGCCTTCGCCGCAATGGTGGGCACATCCAAGGGTTGGGCGTAGTCCCGGTCAATCATGTCCCGGGCCTTACGCAGCAGCGTGAGTGTGGCCAATTCCTCAGGCGTCATGGCTGGTCCCGGAATAGCTGATCCCGGACGGGCAGGGCCTGCCTTGGTTCATCCTGACTCGTAGAGGCTGCAGAGGCTGCAGAGGCTGCAGTTACCTCCGCGGCCAAGCGGCCCAGCCACATATCTGCCTCGCGCGGGGATCTCAATCGCACCACGTGGAGCTCCGGAAAAGCTGAATCAAGTGTCGGCACCAGCGCCCTAAGCGAGGTCCGAGTGTTCCAGCCCCACCGAATAATGTGATCGGGGTCGGTGAAAATCCCCCACAGCGGACCTTCATAGTTGCCATTCCAGAGTTCCTCGTGCCGAAGCCGGCGCCGAACAGTGCGCCGAATGAGCCTCAGCATGGACACCGGCATGGGGTAGTCCAGCCAAATGAGGGTGTCTGCACGCCGCGCCAGCAGGGGACGCACGGACGAGTACTGCCACTCCGAAATCCAGGCGGACGCTTGGGTGAGATTCTCGACGTCCTCCGCGAACTCCGCGCGCGGCTCCCAGTTGGGCCCGTGGAACAGACTGTCCAGCTCCGTGTACCGGGTCCCGAGCAGCGCGGCAATACGCCGGGCCAGGGTGGACTTTCCCGAACCGGAAACCCCGGCAACAAGGATGCGTTGCGGATGCTCCGGGAGAGGATCTGCGGCTGTGAACATGCTCCACAGTTTATTGCGCCCAAAGCCCTAAAGAGTAACCTGTCTTGGCCAGTTCCACGGCAGGGTACTACGTTTGGTGTATGAAGTATGCGAACTCTGTCTTGGACCTTATTGGCAACACCCCCTTGGTGAAATTGAACAAGGTGACGCAGGGGCTCCAGGCCACCGTTTTGGTCAAGCTTGAGTACATGAACCCGGGCGGTTCCGCGAAGGACCGCATCGCTGTCAAGATGCTCGATGAGGCTGCCAAAGAAGGCAAAATCAAGCCCGGCGGCACCGTGGTGGAACCCACCAGTGGCAACACCGGCGTAGCCATGGCCATGGTGGCCCAGGCGCGCGGCTACAACTGCGTGTTCGTGGTTCCGGACAAGGTTGGCGAGGACAAGCGCGCCGTGCTGCAGGCCTACGGTGCCGAGGTGGTCGTGACCCCGACGGCGGTCGCGGCCGACAGTCCGCAGTCCTACTATGGCGTCTCGGACCGTCTGGTCAGGGAGATTCCCGGCGCCTACAAGCCGGACCAGTTCTCCAACCAGAACGGCCCGTTGAGCCACTACGAAAGCACCGGCCCCGAAATCTGGCGCGACACCGAAGGCAAGGTCACCCACTTTGTGGCCGGCGTTGGCACCGGCGGCACCATCTCCGGCACCGGGCGCTTCCTGCGTGAGGCCTCCGCGGACCGTCCCGAGTCCGACGGCGGCGAGGTCAAGATCATCGGCGCCGACCCCGAGGGCTCTGTCTACTCAGGTGGCACAGGCCGGCCGTACCTTGTAGAAGGCGTGGGCGAGGACATGTGGCCCGACTCCTACGACAAGCGCGTGCCGCACCAGATCATCGCCGTCACGGACAACGACAGCTTCGCCATGACCCGCCGCTTGGCACGCGAGGAGGGCCTGCTCGTGGGAGGTTCCTCCGGCATGGCCGTGGTGGCCGCGCTGGAAGCTGCGAAGGATCTGGGACCTGAGGCCGTCGTCGTCGTGCTTCTTCCGGACAGCGGACGCGGCTACCTGGGCAAGATTTTTGATGACAAGTGGATGCAGTCGTACGGCTTCTTGAAGGTCACCGACGAGCCAGCCATTGGCGATGTGCTCAAGGCCAAGACCGGGCAGCTGCCGGCGCTGGTGCACATTCATCCGAACGAGACAGTGCGTGATGTCATCAACTTGATGAGCGAATACGGCGTCTCCCAGATTCCCGTGCTCACCGCTGAACCGCCCGTGGTGATGGGCGAGGTGATTGGCTCGGTCGATGAACGCACCCTGACCGGCAAGCTGTTCCGGCACGAGGCCAAGCTGACGGACGTCATTACCGAACACATGCAGCCGCTGCTGCCCATTATCGGCTCGCTGGAACCGATTTCTGCCGCCCGCACCAAATTGCAGGATGTGGACGCGCTGATGGTGACGTTTGTGGGGGCACCCGTTGGTGTGCTGACCCGTCACGATCTACTGACTTACCTCAACGACTGATTTACCGACTGCTTTTCCACTGATTTGCCACTGATTTGCAAGGAGAACACCATGACTGAAGGCTTCAACACCCGCGCCGTCCATGCTGGGCAGACCCCCGATCCCACCACCGGATCGGTCATTCCGCCGCTGTACCAAACCACCACGTTCGCTCAGGATGGGATCGGCAAGCTGCGCAACGGCTACGAATACGGCCGCGGCACCAACCCCACCCGCGACGCGCTCCAGACCCAGCTCGCAGCCCTGGAAGGCGGCGAATTCGCGTTCAGTTTCGCCTCCGGCCTGGCCGCTGAGGACGCCCTGATCCGCGCCCTGCTGGTCCCCGGCGACCACATCATCATGGGCAACGACGTCTACGGCGGCACCTACCGGCTCATCAACCGGGTCCTGTCGGTCTGGGGCATCAGCAACGCTGCGGTGGACATGTCCGACGGCGGGGCGCTGGCTGCCGCTGTCGCCGCCGGCGGGCCTAACGGCAAGACCAAGATGGTGTGGGTGGAGACCCCCTCAAACCCGATGATGAAGATCACCGATATTGCTGCACTCGCCGAGGTGGCCCACGCCGCCGGCGCGCTGCTGGTTGTGGATAACACCTTCGCGTCCCCGTACCTGCAGAACCCCCTCGCCCTAGGCGCCGACATTGTGGTGCACTCCACCACCAAGTACATCGGCGGACACTCGGATGCTTCCGGCGGCGCCATCATCGTCTCCGACGCCGAAGCTGCCGAGAAGATCGGCTTCGTGCAGTTCGCTGTGGGCGCCGTTTCAGCACCCATGGAAGCATGGCTGACCACGCGCGGGCTCAAGACACTCGGCGTCCGCATGGACCGCCACTGCACCAACGCTCAGGCCATCGCCGAGTGGCTGCTGACCCGGCCCGAGGTTGAGAAGGTGCTCTACCCGGGCCTGCCCGATCACCCCGGCCACGAGTTGGCTGCCAAGCAGATGCGCGGCTTCGGCGGCATGATCTCGGTGCAGTTCAAGGGTGGCGAGGCTGCTGCACGCAAGGTGGCCGAATCCACGCACCTGTTCACCCTGGCAGAGTCACTCGGCGGCATTGAATCGCTCATGAACTACCCTTCGGAAATGACGCACGCCTCCGTCAAGGGCACCGAGCTGGCCGTGCCGGAAAACCTGATCCGCCTCTCCGTAGGCATCGAAGACGTGGCTGATCTGCTGGCTGATCTGGAACAGGCCCTGAACACCCTGTCCTAGCCCCGCCCCGCCCCCCAGACGCTAGCGCAGCAACGGCAATGGTCTGTTTTTCGTGAACGCTATCGCAGTCAGTGCGATAGGGTTTCCAAAAATCCAGCCATTGCCGCGATAGCGTCTGTTGTTTCGGAGCTAGTTATAGATCGCCTTCCTCCTGGTTACCGTCCTCACAGTCCCCATCACCAGGATGACCTCGATTTTCGGAAGTGGCCTACAACGTTGCAGCACCCGAATTTACGCACCAGCAGTGCACTTAATGGCCGCTACGAGAAGAATTTAGGCCCACGAAGTTAGCTTCGAAAACCTGCCTTTCGGGTCCCCCCAAAAACACTAAGTGCTTAAATACACCATCGGCCTGTTAAAAGATATGACAGTTAGGTAACAGTTTGCTGATTTGCGTATCGATTTGATATCGCTTTACCCTTAGTTATGCCCTATTGGGCGGGTGGCACTTCATGCCCCCACGATTGCCCGGGCCTTCCAGCACCGCACACCGTCATTGGGAAGGCTCCGGAAACAACCTCCATATCTATAGGTTGGACGGTGGCGCGCAGATGTCCGGGGACGGATGGAGCGCAGGTGACCTGCAGGAGAATGCATCGATGAAAAATACTAAACTTACTCGCAATATCGGCCGTGTCTTGGTCATTGGCGCTATCGCCGGTGGCGGCATGGCTATGGCCGGAACCGGTGCCAACGCGGCCGACGGTAGCACCTGGGACGCACTAGCTCAGTGTGAAAGTGGCGGCAACTGGGCTATCAATACGGGTAACGGTTTCTCCGGTGGGCTTCAGTTCACCCCGAGCACATGGGCCGCCTTTGGCGGTGTTGGTGCCCCGGAGAATGCCACTCGTGAGCAGCAGATTGCTGTGGCCGAGCGGGTCCAGGCCGGTCAGGGTTGGGGTGCATGGCCTGCATGCGCCGCCCAGCTTGGCTTGAGTGGCGGCGGCGGACAGGCTTACTCGCCGGCTGCCGTTCCCGCAGCTCCGGCTCCGGTAGCGGCACAGTCCGTTGAGGTAGCCCCGGTTGAGCAGGCGCCGATTCAGGCTCCTGTAGAACAAGCACCCGTGGTGCAGGCCCCGGTAGAGCAGGCCCCGGCCGCTGTGCAGGTAGCGCTCAGCGGCGAGACCTACACCATCCAATCGGGTGACACCTTGAGCACCATTGCCGACAAGCTCGGCATCCAGGGTGGCTGGAACACGCTTTACCAGGCCAACGTGGACACCGTGATCCACCCGGACCTGATCTTCACGGGCGCAGTACTTCAGCTCCCGGCCTAGGCTTTACGGATAAAAACCCGGATATAAAGACGGCGCTTGCCGGTACGGGTGGCCCTGGGCACTCGGGACGTCGGCGACGATGATGTCCTGGCCGTC
>NZ_JBFBLV010000017.1:0-93283 GCF_040686835.1 Specibacter sp. NPDC078692 | reverse complement strand
GGCTGGAATTGGGTGCCGATGACTATGTCACCAAGCCTTATTCTTCCCGGGAGCTCATCGCCCGGATCAGGGCTGTGCTGCGGCGACAGGGTCTTTTCCCGCAAGCGCCGTCCCCACGAAAGTCCCCTTTGAAAAAGCATCCCGAACCCGGCAGGGTGACAAGAACGCTGCCAGCAACCGCTCCTGGCCGTCGAATTGCGACATCAATGGCAACGGGCGCAAGGCAATTTTGGTAACAATTACATAACGGCCAACTTAACTTCAGCACCCTCATGTAGGTTACTCGTCAGTAGCTTAAGTTGTTAGCTACATCACATGCTGCCAACTTTCGTGAGGAACTGCCCATGCCCCGCAGCACTGCAGGCGCACCGTTGCATAGGTCCGCCAGACACCATTACATTGCCCACGCCATCCTTGGCCTGATGGTGCTGGGGCTCATCGTGTTCTTCGCCCTGACCACAACCAAAATTGCCACTGGTGCTTCACAGCTTCACGATGGCACCACGCTCACCTCCGCAGGCGCCAACAAACTCAACCAGGGAGCCACCGACCTGGACGATGGCGCAGCGGCCTTGTCAAAGGGTGCAGCCACTGCGGCGGAAGGAGCCACGGCAGCCAACGACGGCGCCGCCAAACTTGCCAGCGGGGCAACGGCACTGCACCAAGGCATCGAGGACAAACTGGCACCGGGACTTGCCAGCGCCAACGACGGCGCCCTGGCCTTGTCCAACGGAGCAGCCAAGACTGCCGCCGACGTGCGCAACAAGCTTGCCCCTGGCGTCTACTCCGTGGACGACGGCGCAGATCAGCTTGCCGCCGGCGGGACCGAACTCAATGCCGGCGCAGCAACCATCGCCGACGGTGTGAAGAACCAACTGGCCCCGGGCATCTTTACGGCAAACTCCGGCGCCAAGGAACTCTTTGCCGGATCCAAGACGCTGAAGTCCGGTGCTGCCACCTTGGCCAACGGCGTTGCCACCCAGTTTGCCCCCGGCCTCGGCGCAGTGGACACAGGTGCGGGCAATGCGGCAGCCGGAGCCGGCACGCTCAATGCCGGCGCGCAACAATTGCGTGCAGGCGCCGCAGCAGCCGCCACCGGCGCATCAGCACTGGGTGCCGGGGCCGCGCAGGCCAATGCCGGGGCACAGCACGTTAGTGCCGGTGCGCAAGGGTTGGCAGCCGGCGTCGAGCAACTCTCGGCAGGGCTCACCCCCACTTCCACCGGTGCGGATCCGCAAAACCTTGCCGACGGCGTGAACCAACTGGCGGCAGGGGCAATGCAATTGGCAGGCCACGGCTCCACTGCGGATGCTCCCGCACAGGGCGTCGCCGCCCTGAATGAGGGATTGTCCCAGCTCCTCGCCTATTCCACGGCCAATCCCGGCACGCCTGTGGGCGCGTTGCTGGACAAACTGGCGGCGTTGGAGGCAGGAGCCCAACAGGCTGCAACGGGCAGCTCCACTCTTGCTGCCGGAACCCAGCAACTCAAAGCCGGCTTTGGCGTATTGGGCCAGAAACTCAACAGCACCGACGCGAGCAATCCCGGACTTGTGGCGGGTGCACAGCAACTCTCAGCGGGAGCCCAACAGCTCGCCGGTGGCATGACACAAATATCTGCAGGGCTCAACGGTGTGCCCAATGACGCCACACAGCCCGGACTCGTCGCAGGCACCCAACAGCTCGCCGACGGCGCCTTGGAAGTTTCCAACGGAACCAAGCAGCTCGCCGAGGGCACCACGGCACTGCATGCCGGGACCCGGCAATTGATGGCCGGCCTCCACGGCCAGCCAAACGATGCCTCGCAGCCGGGCATTCTCAACGCAGTGAAAGCCCTCGCCGCCGGATCCAGCTCACTTTCCACGGGTACGGGGAAACTCTCCGATGGAACCGAACAAATCGCTGCAGGTTTGACAGGCACGGCGGGCAAGCCGGGTCTCATTGACGGCACCGCCGACCTTGCCGCTGGCAGCTCGACGCTGGCAGCAGGCACGCAAAAGCTCTCAGCGGGCACCCAACAACTGGTCTTCGGCATGAATGGCACTCCCGGAGATCCCGAGAAGCCCGGACTGCTCTACGCGACCCGCAACCTGGAATCAGGATCGGAGAAGCTCTCAGCCGGCACGCAGGCGCTCAATGAGGGCGTGGCGGGAACACCAGAACTCACCGGATCCGGCCTTCTGGCCGGCAGCAAGACGCTGTCCGACGGAGCCGGAAAACTCGCCGAGGGCACCACGGCCTTGGCAGAGGGAAACTCCAAGCTCGCAGCAGGCTCCACCGCGCTTGCCGACGGGGCAAGCCTCCTGTCTGAAGGAGCCGGAACCTTGGCAGAGGGCAACATCCAAGTGGCCGACGGCACCTCGGAACTGTACTCCGGCGTATCAGCGGTCACCCCCGCCGCAGCACCAGCACCCATCCTGGCCATCCTCGGCGTCATTCTGGTCGCCATTGCGCTGACGGTGATGCTTCGCCGCCGGGGCGCAACCCGCAAGGAATGAGCACCAACGCACGGCTGTAACACCCGCAGCTCCTGCCCACTTGCTCCGCACCAGCGGAGCTGAGGGCAGGAGCTGCGGCGTTGTGGGCTCAGCTCCCGGTCAGCTCCCGGGCCGTCCCCCACCAGGGAAACATCAGCTGAACAGTTCGCTCTTGGGCTCGTTCTTCTTCACGAACTGCCAGCCGAACCACAGCACCAGAGCCAGCACCGGAACCGTGCAGAGGGTCCACAGACCGAGGAGGAATTCTCCGCCGTCGGGCTTGGCCAGGGTGTCAAAGCCAATCAGCACGGTGATGACCAGCAGCGCACCGAGCCCGATCCAGCTGGTCCACGGGGAACCCGGCATCGGCAGCGAGGAGACCCTGCCCTTCTTCTTGCGCAGCATGATCTGGCAGGCAAAAATGGACGACCATGTGAAGATGACGCCGATCGATGCGGTGTTCAGTGCGAGGTCGAACGCATAGCTGCCGCCCAGCCAAATGTTCGCCAGCACACCCACCGCATACACGCCAGCGATGCTCAAAATCGCCGCGTACGGGACATAGCGCCCGGACATGCGGGTCAGCCAGGCCGGAGCGTGCCCGTTGTTGGCCATGGTGCGGAAGATCCGGCCAATGGAATACAGCCCCGAATTGCAGGACGACAGGGCCGCGGTAATGACCACGAAGTTCATGACCGAGCCCACCCAGTCCAGCCCCATCGTGGCGAACACCGTAACGAACGGACTCTCCCCCGACTTGTACTGATCCGAGGGCATCAGCATGGCCAGCAGTGAGACCGAGCCAACATAGAACACCACAATGCGAAGCACGACGGCGCGGATCGCCTTGGGCACTTCCCGTTCCGGATTCTTCATCTCACCTGCCGTGATGCCCACGAGTTCAATGGCATTGTAGGCAAAGATGACGGCGTTCAGGGCCAGGATCATGACGAGCCCGCCCTTGGGGAACATGGTGCCGCCATGGAACAAGTTGTTCACGGTGGCGTTCGTTTCCCCCACCTGGGCGTTCATGAGAACCATCGCGGCGCCCACCACCAGGAAGATCACCAGGGCGCCGACCTTCAGGCAGGCCGCCCAAAACTCAAACTCGCCAAACGCCTTGACGCTGAGCAGGTTCACAGCGACCAGCAGCGCCAGTGCACACAGGGCACTGATCTCCACCGGAACGCCAGGAAAGAAATACTGGAAGTACAGGCCGATGGCGATGAGTTCGGCGATGCCTGTCATGGCCCAGTTGATGAAGTACATCCAGCCGGAGAGGTACGCGCCCTTCTTGCCAAACAGCTCCCCCGCGTAGGACACGAAGGAGCCGGACGTCTGCCGGTACATGATCAGCTCGCCCAGTGCCCGCATCAGCAGGTACGCGATGACCCCGGCGATGACGTAGGAGAAAATCAGTGCCGGCCCAGTTGAGGCCAGCCGCCCGCCCGCACCCATGAAAAGTCCGACGCCGATCGCCCCACCCATGGCGATCATGGTCACGTGCCGCCGGGACAGCGTCTGCTGGTAGCCCTCCGCGGAAACTTTGTCTGCGTCTTGTCCGGGGTCCGCACCGTTCCCGGGGCTGCCTTTCCGGTCCCGGATGGTGTGGGAGCAGTGTCGATGACGTCGTGTGACACGCAAAATCCTTAGGTTGGCGATCGTCCTGTCATGCACATCCCCGGGTTTTCGCGGAATTTCGCCACCTGGCGGGCAAAGGACTTGTAGAGTCTACTCCCGCAACCTTGGGGTCCCGGGCCCGCCTGCACGCTGAACCGTGCGCGTCAGTGGCGCGAATCGCGGAATAGCAGCGCAGCCTGCACCCGGTTTTCCAGCTCCAGCTTTGCCAGTATGCGCGACACGTGGGTTTTCACCGTGCCCTCGCTCAGAAACAGGCTGCGCGCGATGCCGTCATTACTCATCCCCTGCGCCACCGCGTCCAGCACCTCCGCCTCACGCGCGGTCAGCAGCTCCAGCCGCGCCACGGCAGCGTTCGACCTCACCGCCGCAGCCCTCTCCCGCGTGCGCTCGATCAGCCGTCTGGTCACCGTCGGCGCCAGCATGCCCTCCCCCGCCGCGACCGCCCGGATGGCGTGGAACAGCCGGTCCGGATCCGTGTCCTTGAGCAGGAATCCGGCGGCGCCCGCCTCCAATGCGGCCAAAACATAGTCATCCAGGTCGAACGTGGTCAGCACCAGCACCTGCGGCGGGGTTGGCAGGGCGCGGAGATGGCCGGTTGCCGCGATCCCGTCCCCGCCTGGCATTTGCACGTCCATCAGTACGACGTCGGTCCGTTGGGTCTGCGCGCACCTCACCGCTTGCGGTCCGTTGGCGGCCTCCCCCACGACCTCCATATCGGGACGGGAATTGACCATCTTGACCAGGGCGGCCCGGACTAGTTGCTCGTCGTCCGCGACGATGACGCGGATCTTTTCCGTCACGGTGCACTCAATTCCTGATTGTCCCGACCCCTGGCAGCCTGCATCTTGAACGGGATGCGGGCCACCAGGTCAAAGCCGTTTTCGGCGAGTCCATGGGAAAGCGTGCCACCCAGCAGCTGGATGCGCTCGGCCAGGCCGACCAGTCCCAGACCCGCACCCAGCGCCGGTTCACTCATGGTTGACTTCCCGTTGGACACCGTGATGCGGAGTTCGGTCGCACGTGGTTGCACGCGGTGCAGTACCAGGGTTGCTTCTGCCGGTGCGCCGGGCGCATGGCGGGCCACGTTCGTGACGCCTTCCTGCACCACCCGGTAGGCGGCCCGGCTGACGGCATCGGGCAGCACACCGTCGAGGTCAGGGTTCGGCGCATAGTCAACGTTGATCCCAGCCAGCCGCCATCCCTCCAGTAGGCCCGCAATCTGCTCCACACCTGACGGGGCAGCGGTTTCACCGGCGGTGCCGTCCTCGTGCAGCACGCCGAGCACATCGCGCAGTTCGCTCAGGGCTGCGTGCGCTGTTTCGCGGATCAGCCGGGCCGAGCCGGTGGTTTCGGCGTCCGGGGCATCCACCTCCAGGGCCGCAGCCTGAACAGCAACCAGCGACATCCGGTGAGCCAGGGTATCGTGCATTTCACGGGCGATCCGGTGGCGTTCGGCCAACTTGCTGCGTTCGACGTCGGCGGCGTGCCCGGCTTCGGCCTGTTCGGCGCGTTCCTTCAGCGATGACACCTGGTTTTCCCGGAGCCTGGCCCGCTGGCCGCGGTAGGCTCCCCACACCGCAATGGCACCCCATCCCACGGTGCCAAACAGAGCCACGTCCCAAGCCATGGGCTCACTGCCAACCAGCATTTCGGCTGCAACGGCCAAGGCAATGACAGCTGCCACCCACCAGTCGAGGCGGCGCCGGGCCAGCATGAACAAGGCAACGAAGAACGCGATTCCACTGAACGAGAGCGCACCCAGCACGGCCGCGGCGGCGGCCACGGACTTCGGGAAGCGGCTCCGCCAAATCAGCGCAACGGCGCCCAAGGGGGCAAGCACAGGCGCGATTCCGTAGCGGACCCACTCCAGGCCGGCACTTTCGGAGTCCGGGACCGTTCCGGATTCCAGCCCGAAACCGAGCACGGCCATCGAGAACAGGACATCGGCCGCGGCCACGACAAGGACCAGCAGTACTGTGCGCCAGGAACTTCCAACGGGCAACATTTTTATCTTCATGCTTCGAGCCTAATTTTCAGTGCGGTGCTGCCACATCCAACTAAAGTTGTCTTCTGCAGCACCCAGCATTCAGCTCCGGAGCTGCCGGGCGATAGGGGTGCCTCCAGCTATTTTCGGGCCCGGGACTTCGTCCACCGACGCAGCCGCAACCAGAAGCTGGCTGCCGCCAAGACCACGGCAATGCTGATCAAGACTCGAGCCAACAGCAACGGCCCATCAGTCAGGAAGATGACCCGGGCGACAACACCCAAGATCGCGGCAGCCGCAAAAAACCACCCGGCAAACGCTTTAGGCGGCGGGTTTTTCAGGCGCCGTTGCGCCGCCTCGTTCATCGCCTGAGTGAAGCCGCGCCCAAAGGCGCGCTGCCCCCTCATGCCAAGTCCCGGCGTCGTGCTTCAACGACACCGGGACTTTGGATCTCAATCACCAACGAAGTCACTGCTAGCGGCGGACAACCGGGTTGGAGAGGCGGCCGATTCCCTCAATGTCAACGTCATAGCGGTCCCCGGCCTGCAGGAGGTCGACGCCGGCGGGGGTGCCGGTCATGATGACATCGCCCGGGAGCAGCGTGAACGCATGGGAGACGATCGAGACGAGTTCGCGGACGCTGCGCACCATCTGGTTGGTGCTGCCGTTCTGGCGCAGTTCGCCGTTGAGGAAGCCCTGGATGTAGAGGTCCTCGGGGTCCAGCTCGGTTTCGATCCACGGGCCGAGGGGCGCGGAGGTGTCGAATCCCTTGGCGCGGGCCCACTGGCCATCGCCGGCCTGAACGTCGCGGGCGGTCAAGTCATTGCCGCAGGTGTAGCCGAAGATGACCTCGTCGACGCGCTCTTCGGGAACGTCCTTGCAGATGCGGCCGATGACAACGCACAGTTCTGCTTCATAGGAGACTTCTTCGGAGAATTCCGGCAGCACGATCGGCTCGTTCGGGCCGATCACGCTGGTGTTGGGCTTGAGGAACATCAAAGGGCTTTCGGGGACCTCGTTGCCCAATTCGCGCGCATGATCGGCAAAGTTACGGCCAATGCCGATGACCTTGCTGCGCGGAATGATCGGGGCCACGAGGCGCACATCGATCAGTGGGTGCTTGACGGCGGTTCGTTCCACACCATTAAAGAAGGGATCGCCCTTGATGACAGTGACAATTTCACTGCCGGACTCCCCCTCCACAATGCCGTACATGGGGTCATTATCAACAACAAATCGGGCTATACGCATGTGTTTTAGTGTATCGGCAAAGTTGCGGCGGGCCCGCGTTGGGCAGGCGGCGACGTTGACTCATTACCTCACTACTGCGCGGACTTCTCCATTGCCCGGCGCTTACTGTCCTTTTGAGCTGACTGACCCGGCCACTGGAAATACCAAGAAGGGCGGCCGCATCATTGGTTGTGATGTCCGCTGCCAGAATCATCTCGAGAACAGCGCGAGTTTCCTTAGCTGCCTGTTCCTGGGCTTTCTGTGCTGAGACAGAGGCCTCGCGAGATTTACGGATACGGTCCGCCAGCTCATCCGATGAAGGCTTGAGCTGGATCTTCCAGTTGGAATGATCCACTTCAGGGTGGAGAGTGTCGAGATAATCGCGCACTTGGCCAGCTGCTACCCATCAGCTGGCACGCGGGTCCCGATCGGTTTAGCGGTTGCGGGTCTGTGTCGCGGGGTCCAACTTGGGTGCGGAAATCGGCGTCGTTCTTGAGCGCGGTAGGGAAGGCCGGGACGGGACGAACATGGACGGGCAGAGTGAATCCGCACTCAGCACAGGGTAACCCCGGAGGCCTTGGCGTTGAAGTTACTCCCAGAGTTCTCTGTCAGGCTCGACGGATGGATTCATTGGAAACAAGCATCATGCCCGTCCTGGCGATTGTGGCTGCGATCGTCGCTGCAATCGTGCTGACCTTTCTTTTGCGCTTCGCCGCCAATCAGACTTTCCGCAAGATTGCCGACTTCAAAGAACGCTCGAAGCTCGCCAGGGCCCCCGTGTTCGTGGTCCTATTGTCCTTAGGGTTGCGCCTTGCGCTGGGAGCAACAGCCACCGGCTACCCCTGGTTTGAACCAGTGGACTTTGCCCTGACTGTCGGTTTAATTGCCGCCCTGTGCTGGCTGGTGCTGGCGGCTCTTGTGGTGGCAGAACGGCTGGTGCTACGCCACTTCACGAGACGTGTCACCGATGGCAAACGCCGCCGCCGGCTCACGACCCAAATCAGTCTAGGCCGCCGCGTCATCAGTGCGCTGGTGATCACGCTTGCCGTGGCCGGGCTGCTGCTGACCATTCCCGAAGTCAGGACGCTGGGGACCGGAATTCTGGCCTCTGCCGGGCTGATCTCAATTGTTGCCGGTCTGGCCGTGCAAAGCTCGCTCTCCAACGTCTTCGCAGGCGTCCAACTGGCCTTTACCGACGCCCTCCGCATTGACGATGTGGTTGTGGTGGAGGGGCTGTGGGGTCGAGTGGAGGAAATCACCATGACCTATGTGGTGGTGCGTGTTTGGGATGAGCGGATGCTGATTCTGCCATCTACCTACTTCACCAGCACGCCGTTTGAAAACTGGACCAGGAACAGTCCCAAGATCATGGGCAGCGTGGAGTTCGACGTCGATTGGCAGGCCCCGGTGGGTCAGCTCCGCCAGCATCTTCAAGATCTCTTATCCGGAACCCCGTTGTGGGACGGCCGCACCGGAAAGCTGGAAGTAACCGATGCCATCAACGGCCAAATCCGGCTGCGCATTGTGGTCAGCGCCAACGACAGCGGTGATCTCTGGGATTTGCGTTGCCTGGTGCGTGAATCGATGCTTACGCAAATTCAGAGCCTGCACCGGGATTCGATCCCCCGTCAGCGCTGGGAATCCGGCTTGGCAAAGTAAAACCGCGCCCGTCCCCCACAAATGCTCCCGTTCTTACGGGCACATTTGTGGGGGACGGGCGCGTAAGTTGCAGTGAGTCGCAAGGCGGCAAGCAAGTGAGCAGCCCGCCAGCGACCGGCCAGCAACCAGCCCGAACCGCTACGCCAGGCGGGTCAGCCAGCCGTGGAGGTCCTCGACGGTGCCGGTCTGGATGCCTAGCAGCTGCTCGCGGATGGCGGCCGTGACTTCGCCGATGCCCTGAGCCGGCGAGGCGATGGTGCCCTCGGCGGTTTTGAGCTCGCCGATCGGAGTGATGACGGCGGCGGTGCCGCAGGCAAACACCTCGGTGATATCGCCTGATGCCACCCCGGAGCGCCACTCGTCGATGGTGATTTTGCGTTCCTGTACAGACATACCGCGGTCAACAGCAAGCTGCAATACCGAAGAGCGCGTGATGCCGTGGAGGATGTGACCGTTGAGTTCCGGAGTGACCAGCGTGCCGTCCTTGAACACGAAGAACACATTCATGCCGCCAAGTTCTTCCACAGCGTTGTCGTTGAACGGATCCAGGAACAGCACCTGCTTGCAGCCGTTGGCCTCAGCTTCCATCTGGGCGATCAGCGATGCAGCATAGTTGCCACCACACTTGGCCTCGCCCGTGCCACCGGCGCCAGCGCGGGCGTAGGTGGTGGTCAGCCAGATCGAAACGGGCTTTAGTTCCCCGCCAAAGTAGTTACCGGCCGGGGATGCAATGACACGGTAGGACACTTCGCGGGCCGGACGCACACCCAAGAATGCCTCGGTTGCGATCATGAATGGACGCAAGTACAGCGCCTCGCCATCGCCCGACGGAACCCAATCCTGATCCACCGACACCAGCTGGCGCAGGGATTCCAGAAACGTCTCCGGCGGCAGTTCCGGCAACGCTAGACGGCGGGCCGAGGTGTTCAAGCGGGCCGCGTTCGCGTCGGCGCGGAACGTCCAAATAGAACCGTCGGCGTGACGGTAGGCCTTCATACCCTCAAAAATTTCCTGACCGTAGTGCAGCACCGCAGCGGCCGGGTCCATGAGGATGGGTCCGTACGGCTCAATGCGCGCGTTGTGCCAGCCGCCCTCGCCCTGGGCATCAACCTTGAAGTCCACCACGGCAGTGTGATCCGTAAAGTAGTCGCCAAAACCGGGGTTGGCCAAAATGGCGTCACGGTCTGCGCTGCTCTTCGGGTTCTCATTGAGCCGCTGGGAAAAGCTCAGCTCGCTGGCGTTCTGGGTCATGCTTCCTCCACAAGGTTATTCTCGCCGCTGCCATTGCGGGGCGGGATTGTGTGCCGTTCTGAGCACGTTGTCAGTGCCAGAAACCCTTCAGTTAGTGTGCACTCACTCTATTGGTTAAGCCTACTCCTGCCTAACACCTGTCCCGGGCCACGCCGGGCTCGCCACCCGCACCATGTACGACGCCGTTAGAGGGCTGCCGCGATGGCGTCACCAATCGCGCTGGTTGTGCGAGGGGACGACGCATCGCGGGTAGCGACGTCTGCAGCGACCGCGGCCTCGATCTTGGCCGCTGCGCCGTGGTGGCCCAGGTGGTGGAGCAACAGAGCCGCCGACAGGATGGCCGCCGTGGGGTCGGCCTTTTGCTGACCGGCGATGTCCGGGGCTGAGCCGTGGACCGGTTCAAACATGGAGGGCGCGGTGCGGTCCATATTGATGTTGCCCGAGGCGGCCAGACCAATTCCGCCGGTGACGGCTGCAGCCAGGTCGGTGACGATGTCGCCGAACAAATTGTCAGTGACAATGACATCAAAGCGGGCCGGATCGGTGACCAGAAAGATCATGGCTGCATCCACGTGCAGGTAATCAACGCTGACATCCGGGAACTCCTTCGCCACAGCCTCGACCGTGCGCTTCCACAAGTGCCCGGCGTAGACCAGCACATTGTGCTTGTGGACGTAGGTGAGTTTCTTGCGAGGACGCTCGTTGGCGCGGCGGAAACCGTCACGCACCAAGCGCTCTACGCCGAAGGCTGTGTTGACGGAAACTTCGGTGGCAACCTCGTGCGAGGTGCCCTTTCGCAGCACGCCACCGTTACCAACATAGGGACCTTCGGTGCCTTCGCGAACCACGACGAAATCGATGGTGCCCGGGTTCGCCAAGGGTGAGGCGACGCCGTCGTACAAGAAAGAAGGGCGCAGGTTCACATAGTGATCCAGGCTGAAGCGCAGCTTGAGGAGCATCTCGCGCTCAATCAAGCCGGACGGGATGGAGGTATCGCCGGGGGCTGCACCGACGGCGCCGAAGAGGATGGCGTCGTGACCGCGCAGGGCGTCAATGGTGGATTCGGGGAGCGTCTCTCCGGTGGCCAACCAGTGCTCGGCGCCGAGCAAGTAGTTGGTCAGTTTGAGCTCCACGCCTTCTGCGGAGGTAACCTTCTTCAGAACCTTCACGGCCTCTGCTGTTACCTCGGGGCCGATACCGTCGCCGGCAATTACGGCAATGTCAATGCCAGCTGTTTCAATGGTTGCGCTCATAGATTCAGCCTAGCCAAACTATCCACATGATGGGCAACTCATCTTACATAATGAGATCGCCGCTTGATAGATTAGGACGTGGTGGATTCAGCCTCGATGGAGGGCGTCTTGATGGAGGCATAGTCAGCAAGGGCATTCCGCCGACTTTCTTGCAGGTCCACCACAGGTTCGGGGTACTCCGGTGTGGCGATTTCTGGAACCCAGGCCGTCACGTAGCGTGCCATGGGATCAAACTTCTTGGCCTGAGTCACCGGGTTGAAGATCCGGAAATATGGCGCAGCGTCGGCCCCCGATCCGGCTACCCACTGCCAGTTTGCCGGGTTTGACGCCGCATCGGCATCCACCAGCGTGTCCCAGAACCACTGCTCACCCAGCCGCCAATCGAAGCCTAAATTCTTGATCAAGAAACTGGCCACCACCATCCGAACCCGGTTATGCATGGTTCCGGTGTGCCACAACTCGCGCTGCCCGGCATCCACCAGCGGAATCCCGGTGGTGCCGCATTGCCATGCTGAGAGCTGCTCCGGCGCGAGATCGTCGGACTCGGCCGTCCGCCAGGGGAACGTATCAAACTGCGAGCGCAGATTCATTGTTGCTAGATCCGGATGGTGGAAGAGCTGGTGCCAGCAGAATTCTCGCCATCCGAGCTCGGCGGCAAAGACCTTCGCGCCAGGTGTTGCCTCTCCCACTCCCCCGGTTGCTGCCGAACCTCCCTTGCGGGACTCGGCGAGCGCCGCCCACACTTGGAACGGACTGATCTGACCCCACCGTAGATAGGGCGAGAGTCCGCTGGTGCCACGCTGGTCAGGGCGGTCGCGCGCATCCGAGTAGTCATTGACGGGGCCGTCGAGGAAATCGGCCAGCCGTTCTTGGGCCGCCGCTGCTGTGGGGCGCCATGTCTCACGCAGTCCGCCTGCCCAATCGGGTGAGGTGGGCAGTAGGGCCCAGCTCTCAAGCGGGTCGCTCGCTGGAGCGTCACTAAGTGGCAGCCTTCCGCTAAGTCCGCGTCCGGCGTCGGGCGTCCCTAGGGGTGCCCGAAAATCATGGCCCGAGACGGTCCGCCAGAACGGGGTGAACACTTGATAGGGGTTCCCGGCTCCCGTGGTGACCGTCCATGGCTCGTGCAGGAGGCTGGCTTGAAAACTCTCGGCGTGCAAGCCCTGATCCTGCGCCCACTCCTTGACGGCACCGTCCACTGCACGTTCGGGGCCGCCATAGCGGCGGTTCCAATAAATGGCCGTGGCCCCCAACGTGGTGAGCAGCTCCGGCACAACGTAGGTTCCCGGGCCGCGTCGAAGGATCAGCTCAATGCCCAACGCGTTCAACTCCTCACGCAGATCTGCGAGCGCATGATGGAGCCACCACTTGGCTGCCCCGCCCAAAGGCCGGATGCCCTCCGACTCCTCATCCAGCACGTACAGGGCCACGGCACCGCCGTCGGCCGTGGCCGCGAGCAAGGCGGGATTGTCGGCGACTCGCAAGTCATCACGGAACCAGACCACTGAGACGTTAATGGTTGACCTTTCGGGGCGCGGGATTGTTGAGGGAATTGAACGGTTTTAGGGGCAGTGGTATTTAGCCGGTTGTCCGCAAGATCATCCAGATGAAGATCATGGTCACCAGGAATCCGGTCAGGTAGTTCAGCCATAGGAAGCGTTTCCATGCCTCGTTGGCTCGAGCCGAAGTGGCGTCAACCAGAGGCAGCGAAGGTGCAATGTTGATCAAATACGGTATGGCCAAGAGGGCGGCCACCGGAACTGCCGTCAACAACATCAGCAAACCAGCACAGGCGTAGGCAGCGAACGCGAACCAGACGGTAAAGCGCGCACCCAAGACTGTCCCGATGGAGGCAATTCCACCTTCCCTGTCGGGCACAATATCCTGCACCGCCCCGAAGGCGTGGCTGGCCATTCCCCAGAGGAAGAACGCCACCAGCACGGCCCAGAGTCCGGAGGTGAAATCCGCCTGCACCAGGACTAGCCCATACACGGCGGGAGAAACAAAGTGCGTAGCAGAGGTGATGGAATCCAGGAAGGGACGCTCCTTGAATCGCAGCCCCGGTGCACTGTAGGCAAGCACGGCAAAGATGGAGATCGCCAAGACAATATTGGCTGCTATCCCACCTTGCGTAGCGAGAACTGCTATGAAGGGCACCACCCCAAGGATGGAAGCCCACAGGATGAAACGATGGTGCTTGCGGTCAAGAACAGCACCCTCCACCCCGCCCTTGCGAGCGTTGAGCAGGTCAGATTCGTAGTCGAACACATCGTTGATGCCGTACATCAATAAGTTGTAAGGGATCAGGAAGAAGAGCGTCCCCACCACAAAGACCCAATCAATGCGCCCTGTCACCAGGAAATACGCGGCCGCAAAAGGATAAGCGGTATTGACCCACGATACCGGCCGGGAGGTCACGAACAAGTTCTTCATCGCTTCCCCTGACTAATAAACAAGATCCACAGCCCACTGAGCAGGAGCGCCCCACCCAGGGGATAAGCAAAGTCCTCGATGGGCGCCAGCCCCACACGGAAACCGTTGAGGGTGTGCCCCGCGTAGTCAAAGAGACCTGAAGCGATCATGACGTTGTCAAAAATGACCGTCAGCACCATAAGCACCACCACCGTGGATACCGTGGCAATCACCAGGTGGCCCTTGCATCGGCTACGCCAGAGACCGGCAAGGAAGACCACGGCCGCAACGGCCAGGAAGATGGCGTTGAGTTGGGCAAAGTTCACAGCTCGCCCCTGCCGTTGGGACGGCCACGACGGCGGCTGATCTGCAGAAAGCGCTGGGCCCCTGTAAGCAGGATCATGGTTTGGTAACACAGAAACAGCAGGAAGAATGCCTCCTCCAGGGGCAACTGCGGAGCAATCATGATCCCAGTCATGAGCGGGGAATCGCGGTGTAAGAAGATGCCTGCCTCGATGGCCGCCACGTCCCACAAAAGGAAGAAAGCAGTGCCTAGCAGCAGCACCAGTAAACCCGCCACAGGGCGGACAAAGACGAAGAGTTTCCACCGCGCATCGATCAAAACCATACATCCCAGAAGGAGCAATAGGATCAGCAAATAGATCATGAGGCGACCAACTCAGTAAGAGGTCCTGCACTGCTATCTCCGCGCACTAGTTTGAGCACAATCTCGGCACTGATCATGCACATGGGGACCCCGATCCCTGGCCGTACGGAACTGCCCGCATAGAACAGCCCCTCGACCTTGGAGTTAGCGTTTCCCGGACGCAGAAAAGCGCTTTGTGGCAGCGTGTGGGCAAGGCCCAAGGCACTGCCTTGCCACGCATTGAAATTGTCTTGGAAATCGGCGGGACCATAACTGCGCCGGACCACAATACGATCGGCGAGGTCGGGAGTATTGGTCCACGCAGCCACCTGGGCGATGGCAGCGTCGGCGACCTTTTCAATCTGAGCCGAGCCGCCGCCGTCGTACCCGCCTTTGCCCCACTGCGGCAAGGCTGGGGACGGGATCAGCAAGAACAGGTTTTCGCTTCCCTCAGGCGCGACCGAAGAATCAGTGGCACTGGGCTTACAGACGTAAAGGGATGTGGTGTCTGCGAGCGCGTGGCCGTCGGTGATGCGGGCAAAGTTATCCGCCCAATCCTCGGTGAACAGAAGATTGTGATGGGCAAGATCGGGCAGGGTGCCCCTGATGCCCAGGCAGAGCAGGACGGCGCTGATGCCAGGATCGGCTTTCTTCCACTTCTTGGCGCTGCGCATCTGTAAAGCCTCAGGAAGCAGAGCGGTTTCTACATGGTGCAAATCCGCGGCCCCCACCACCAGAGCGGCCTCGATGATGCGGTCCTTCCCATCGCTATCGCGCCAAGCAACAGCCTCGCAGCGGGGGCTGCGCTTCGGCTTGTTCAGCTTTAGCTCGCTGATTCTCGAGGTGGCCAGACCCGGATTGCCTGGCTCCGGTTCGGCCACGTGAATCTTGGTCGCCGTGGCTCCAGTAATGATCTCCACACCTGCGCCCCGCGCGACCCGTTCCATGGCATCCACCAGCGCGGCGAATCCACCCTGAGGGTAAAGCACCCCATCCTCTAGATCCAGATGGCTCATGAGGTGATAAATCGAAGGCGCCTTGTACGGGCTAGTGCCCAAGAAGACGGCCGGGTAGCCCAAGATCTTTTGTTGCAAAGGATGAGTGAAACTCGATGCCACAAAACTGTTCAGGTTCTGGGTCAATAGTTTCACTAACCGTGGGGCATGGCGCAGCACGGCCGGGCTGAGGAGCCCGCGCAGGGTTCCGAAGGGGTCGTACAGGAAGTGCTTCTTGGCTAAGTTGTAGGCTAGTTCTGCAGAATCCAAATACTGACCCAGCGCCTCCCCTGAACCCGCCTGCTGAGACTCGAAAAGGGCTTGTGTCTGCGTGCGTCCCGTGCGGACCTCAACGGAGGTGGCTGCCGTGTTCTGCGCCGCCACGCTCGACGGCGTGATTTTCGACGGCGCAGATGCGGCCGGCGCATAAGTCGCCGGCGCAGAGTTCCACAGTTTGTACGCCGGGTCCAGATGTGTCAGCTCCAATTCCGCTGCAGCACTGGTTCCCATGAGCTTGAACCAATGGTCGATGACCTCCGGCATGAGGTACCAGCTGGGACCGGTGTCGAAGCTGAATCCATCGCGCTCAAAACGGCCAGCACGGCCACCCAGTTGCGCTTCCTTCTCCAAAATCGTCACGCTGTGGCCGTCTTTTGCCAGCAAAGCAGCCGTTGCTAGGCCAGAGATTCCACCGCCAATCACCACAGCCTTCTGCGCTGCGAAGCTACGCTTGCCGCTCATGAGGAAACCGCTTGGGATAGTTCCTTGGTGGCGCTGGAAGATCCGGGGTTGGCTAGGACTCGCAAACCTATGAGGGCTTTGTGCCACCCCGGAACCCGAACCCTCCCCTGCGCTAGTTCGGCAGCAGGAACTTTATCTATCCGCTCCACCAGCGCCAAGAAAAGATCATGGGCCAGCCGCACCGAGCGTCGAGCCGGCGGCGCTAGAAACACCATGCCAGCCCGGGCGGCGGCAAGATCACTGCGAATATCGTTGAGAAGTT
The DNA here is from genome assembly GCF_040686835.1 of Specibacter sp. NPDC078692. Lineage (NCBI taxonomy): Bacteria > Bacillati > Actinomycetota > Actinomycetes > Micrococcales > Micrococcaceae > Specibacter > Specibacter sp. NPDC078692. The sequence goes on along the minus strand of NZ_JBFBLV010000017.1, from coordinate 76,738 downwards.
CGCGTTTGTGACTGTCGTTGAACGCGTCCGGATCAAGGCCGGGGAAGTAGAAGCGTCCCAGATCGGCACTGTCTGCACCCAGATCACGCAGGAAGTTCACCTTCTGGAATGCAGCGCCCAAGCTACGTGCCGCATTGACTAGCTGTGCATCATGGCCACTGGTGGCACCGGGCATAACTTGGAACACCTTCAAACACATTAAGCCCACTACTTCAGCAGAGCCATAAATGTAATCTGCCAAGGTGTCAGCGGAATGCACCGTCTTCAAGACATCGGTGCGCATAGATTCAAAGAACGGGCGTGTCAAGTCCGTGCCAATACCGGTTTCCCGTGCGGTGAGAGCGAACGCGTGCACCACCATGTTGGTGCTGTAGCCACAGCCCATGGCCCGCTCAGTTTCAGCTTCCAAATTATCTAACTGCCAGCACACGGCGTCAGTGTTGAGCCCTGCAGCCGCAGCTGCGCCGTCCACCACTTCATCAGCCACCCGCACCAGGGCATAGATGTTTTCTATATGGCGGCGATTCTTGGTGCCCAAAATCAAGCAAGCTAAGCCGAACGACGTCGAATAGCTGCCAATCACCACGCCGGCGCTGCGGGTGGCTGTGTCAGAATAATGTCCCAGTGGATCAAGTCTCATGTTCAGCTACTCCTTGTCAGCACGTAGTTGCACAGAGTGGAAAGTTCCGCATGTAGCGACGCCGGCAGATCAAGCTGCTGAGCCTTGTCTAGGGCATCTGATACCAACGATTCGGCCAGCCCCACGGCAAAGTTGGGCGCTCCCAACTGATGCAACACTGTCCGTAGGGCGTCAGTATCGACCTGTCCACGTCTAAAAGCTTCCGCCATTGATGTGAATTCTAGGGAACCGGCGGCGAAGGTGGTCAAGATGGTTCGCTTGCCCTCGCGCAGATCGGAGTCAACAGATTTTCCCGTCAACGTGGACTCACCAAAGGTGCCCAATACGTCGTCGATAATTTGGTAGGCGATGCCAATGTCACGTCCCACAGCCGCCAAAGCATCCGCGGTTGCAACTGACTCCCCGGCCAGAAGTGCGCCGGCTCGAAGTGGCATTTCAAAAGAGTAAACAGCAGTTTTCAGCCGTTCCATGTTCAGCACCTCTGGCATTTCTGCCCGCAACCCGCCCAACGAGAAAAGGAGATCATCCAACTCACCGGCAGCCGAGGCAAAAATTGCCTCATGCATGGTTTCAAGAATGGCACCACAATGGCGATGCCCCGCGGCGGCGGCCATGGCCATGCGCAGGGATCCGGTCAGCAATAAATCCCCGGCTATGATGGCCGCAGAATAGCCGGCGTGATCGGCGTCGTCCGCGGTATGTCCCAAGCCGGCTGCCACGTCACGATACTCCGCTCCTATGGTCGCGATGCCTCGTCGAACAAAATCCCTGTCGATGACGTCGTCGTGCACCAACAGTGCAGCATGGAGCAGCTCAAAGGCCGCGGCCAAATCCCCACACGCCTGGTGATCAGTTCCACCGAACGCCGAATACGTCAAAAAAACCAGGCGTGGCCGCATCCACTTACCGCCACGGGTGGTCTTGGACATGCTCGCCCACAACTGTTCAAAGGCCGGAGAGTAGGCCTCCGCCCGGGCACCATGGCTGAGGAAATACGTATCGAGCGAGGACTGAATCTGAGCTTTGAATCCCTCCCATTCGAGCGTTTCCGGCTGACGAGTTCCAAGGTTTTTCAGAGATTGCTTGATGGATGACATCACTGCTCGCCTTTCACTGTTCCTCTGTGCAGGTGATCGTACTTCATTTCAATCTCGCTCTCGAGGCTAGCAATCCGGCCGGTCATGGAATCGACCACTCCGGAGAGAAAATCAACTATCACGCGCTGTTCGTGTTCTTCATAGCCGCGCACTGCCTGGTCAACATCTAAAATCATCGGCATCAACATCTCCATGGCTGACTGCACCGACTCGTCGCTGGGGCTGATGACCCAGCGCCGTCGATCCGTCGGGTGTGGGGAGCGGTGCACGTGTCCCTTCGCCACCAAGCGATCAATCACGGTGGTGGTGGCGGCCGGGGTCAAATGCAGCATCTGCGAAAGCTCACTCGGTGACACGGAGCGCAGTTTCAGGAGGTGCTGCATGGCCTGAAAATCGGTTTCGTTGATTTCCATCTCACGCCGCATGATGAACTCCATGGTCTCGTTCAAGGCAAGCACCTGCCGCACAAGAGCCGACGCTGGATGCATCGAATCTCGAACGGGATCAACTTGTTCGCCACTCACGTATATCCCCTTGTTAATAATTAACCACTCATGTATATCAAAGTCTTGATAATAAGAAAATCTAACTACATAATGGAGGAAGAAAACAGATTTGTCGAGCTGGAGGCGCACCATGGCAAGAATCGCTGTCGCAGGAGCAACTGGTTATATTGGTGGGCGGCTCATTCCGCTACTCCTAGAAGCCGGGCACGAGGTACGGGTATTGAGCCGTAACCTGACAAAACTTAGAGATGTCCCGTGGCGAGATCAGGTCACCGCGGTGGAGGGATCCATTCAGGACTTCGAGACTGCTCGCGAACTCTGCCACGGCACGGAACTGGTCTATTACTTGGTGCACTCCATGTCTGGTGGAGCCGAGGCCGATTTTGAGCGGGTGGAACGTCTCTGTGCCATGAATCTGGGTCAGGCAGCCCGAGAGGCAGGCGTGCAACGACTGGTGTATCTATCCGGGCTCCACCCCCATGGAAAGCTCAGCCGCCATCTGGCTTCTCGCACCGAGGTAGGTAGTATTCTCATGGCCAGCGGAACACCCACCGTGGTGCTCCAAGCCGGGCTGGTGATCGGATCGGGTTCGGCCAGTTTTGAAATGGTCAGGCACCTGACCGATGTGCTCCCCGTAATGCCGGCCCCCAAATGGGTCATGAATAAGATCCAGCCCATAGCCATCCGAGATGCGCTGCACTATCTGGTGGGTGCAACATCGCTACCATCCGGGCTCAACCGCACCTTTGATATTGGCGGGCCTGAAGTTCTGCGCTATGCAGACATGATGCGCAGCTATGCGCAGGCCGCAGGATTCCGGCCTCCAACCATTATTCCTTTGCCGGTGTTAACGCCATGGCTGGCAGGCCAATGGGTCAATTTAGTCACTCCAGTCCCCCGTAGCCTGGCCATCCCACTGGTGGAATCCCTTCAGCATTCTTGTGTGACCAGTGAGAAGGACATTGCCGCCTTCATCCCCGACCCCGTCGGCGGACTCACTCCCTACAAGCGGTCTGTAGAATTGGCGCTCCACAAGATCGAAACCGACGCGGTGGAGACAACGTGGGCAACTGCCCACGCCCTGAGCGCACCTGCCGAGCCTTTGCCGAGCGATCCAGACTGGGCCGGTTTGACTGTTTTCACCGATGAACGCAAAAAAACCACCAAGGTCCCTGCCCATCAGGTCTGGGCCGTGGTGGAAGGAATAGGTGGAGAGAACGGCTATTACTCTCTTCCATTCGCGTGGACTGTGCGTGGCTGGATGGACAAGCTCGCCGGTGGGGTCGGCTTGATCCGAGGACGACGCAGCCCCAATTCTCTCCAACTCAACGACACCGTTGACTGGTGGCGCGTGGAAACCTTGGAGCGTGGCCACCTGCTACTCCTGCGTGCGGAGATGATTGTTCCTGGCAGGGCGTGGCTTGAATTTGAAGTCACGGATCTGGGGGAAGGACAAGGAAGCGAGTTCCGGCAACGGGCCATTTTCTTTCCGCGGGGCCTCTGGGGGCGGTTGTACTGGCTGGCTGTTTTGCCGTTCCACGGAGCAATCTTCAAGAATATGGCCAGCCGCATCACTGACGCCGCCGGACTCCGAGGTGGAGCGCAGTAGCGGCAACCAGAACCAGCCACCGCAAATCTCCACCCTGGGCAGGAGGCTATTGGAGGCGGTAGACCATAGGGTGGATACGTGATCATGCATTCCATTTACGACTGGTTCAGTCGGCACCGCTTCGCCGTGGACTTCGTTTTAATGTCGGTGCTGGGGCTCATGGTGATGCCCTTCAGTATTGCCGACGGCGGATATCGCCGAACCGGTCTAGAAATGCTGGTGGCGGGAGTCTTCGCAACGGCGCTGATTTTCCCGTTGGCGTGGCGGCGTACTCGCACAGTCATGGCTGGTTCCATCATTGCCGGCGTTGCCGTCTTGCAGTGGGCGCTCAATGTGGAGCCCATGGCGGCCAATATTTCTGTACCGCTCATTGTCTACGCGCTGGCGGCATTTGGCCCACGCTGGGCATCGCTGAGTGGGCTGGGCTTGGCCATGTTGGGCTCCATCATGCTGGTGACCCGCTACTTTTACGAGCTCACCATGGTCAGCTTGGCCGATCTGCCCTACACCATAGTCTTGATTCTCATGGTCTGGGTTCTGATCCTTTTCAGCTGGACAGCCGGTGACCTGACGCGAACCAAACGGCTCCGCGAACAAGCCCTTTCCGAGCGCGCCCACCGACTGGAAATTGAGGCCCAGCACGAACGTGAGCTCGCCGCCAGCGATGAGCGCGCCCACATTGCTCGCGAGATGCATGACATCGTGGCGCACTCGCTCTCCGTCATCATCACCCAGGCCGACGGCGCCCGCTACGCCGCAGTGGCCACCCCTGAAATCGCACCGCAAACACTAGCTACGATTGCCGCCACAGGCCGTTCTTCCCTCCAAGAAATGCGCCGCCTGCTAGGCGTTTTGCGTGGCGGAGACGAGGCCTCCACCCGGCCCCTCCCCGGCCTCGCGGACATCGACGAACTGCTGTTGGGCACCCGCGCAACAGGCCTACCGGTGGAGTTCACCGTCACCGGAACGGCCCGCCGCCAACTCCCACCCGGCGCGGAACTGACCTCCTACCGCATGGTCCAAGAGGGCCTCACCAACGTCATGAAGCACGCCGGACCCAACGTCCAATCCGCCGTCCACCTCGCCTGGAACGCGCGCGGCCTGGACATCACCGTGCGCGACGACGGCCGTGGCGCCACCGCCGCCCTGTCCACCAACCCCGTCTCGGTGCTGCCCACAAGACCCCCAACGATTTCCGCCCAGGTGAGGAACGACGTCGTCCCTCACGCAGGCGGGCAGCCCACCACCGGGGCACTCAAGACTGCTTCACCCCAGACTGTGTCTCCCTCCGGAGCCCCGAGCGGAACCTCGGGCGGCAACGGCTTGCGCGGCATGGCCGAGCGCGTAAAACTCTACGACGGCAATCTTTCGGCCGGCCCGCTGCCTGGCGGCGGTTTCGGCATCAACGCATTCATCCCCTACACGGAGCAGTAACCATGACTTCCCTCTCCCCCATCCGCGTGGCCCTGGTCGACGATCAGCAGCTGGTGCGTTCCGGCTTTGGCATGCTGATCAATTCCCAGCCCGATCTGAGCGTGGTGCTGCAGGCTGGCAACGGCATCGAGGCGCTGGCCGGGCTCTCGGCAACGGCGGCCGATGTGGTCCTCATGGACGTGCGCATGCCCAGCATGGACGGGCTCGAAACTACCCGCCGGCTCATGGAACGCACCAAGGCTGCGCCGTCCGGATCGTGGTTGTCGGAGCTGAAGATCGTGGTGCTGACAACTTTTGACCTCGATGAATATGCTTTGGCCGCGATTCAGGCAGGGGCCAGCGGCTTCTTGCTGAAGGACGCCCCGCCGGAGGAACTACTCGGCGCCATCAGGACTGTTTTCGCGGGCGACGCCGTCATTGCCCCGTCCACCACGCGCCGGCTGCTGGATCATGTGGCGCCCATGCTCTCTGCCCCCAGCGCGGCCAACGACGCCCATGCCGAAGCGGTGGCCCGGCTTACGGCGCGCGAGCATGAGGTGTTTGTGCTGATCGCCAACGGTCTCTCCAACCCGGAGATCGCCGCGCAGCTGTTCGTTTCCGAGGCCACCGTCAAGACCCATGTGGGGCACATCTTGGCCAAGCTTAACGCCCGTGACCGGGTGCAGATTGTGGTCATCGCCTACGAGACCGGGATCGTCTCCCCGCGCTAACCGGCGCCCCTGCCCGATGCCGCACTTGCCGGGGCGTTTCTGCCGACGCCGTCGCAGGGACCCCGTCCGCCACTACTCCAGGGAGAGAAACACCGGTTTTAGCTTGGCCGAGTCGAGCTCGGCATCGTCACCGGCCAGGAATGTCGGCAGGGTGTGACGGGGGACCTACAGGTGCAGGCGGTAGAAGCGGAAGGCCGAGAATCCCTCGATGGGCAGGCGTTCCACCGCGGAATAGCCAGCCCCTGCCGCGTACCGTTCCAGCACCGATTGCCGCATCACCGTCCCCGTGCCCGCCGATCCCGGGATCGACAGGCTGTCGGGCAGGCAGATGAACAGGCTGTAGGCATACATGAGCCGCTCCAGTTCGTCCCCGGCCGGGCCAAACGCATCGGCGACGGCTTCATCCATGACCACCACCACGCCGTCGGACTTCACCATGGCGCGGACTGCGGCCAGCACCTGCACGGGAAACGGCATATCATGCAGCGCCTCAAAGATGAAGACGGCGTCCTGGCTGCCGGGCGCCCCGGCGTCTGCCGCGTCCGCGGCGACGGCGTCCGCGGCGACGGCGTCCGCGGCGACGGCGTCCGCGGCGACGGCGTCCGCGGCGTCGGCGTCCGCGTCCGCGGCGACGGCGAGGCGGCGGAGTCGGCGTCGGCGTCCGCGGCGTCGGCGAGGCGGAACGTTGCCCGGCCCTCCAAACCGCGGCGGCGTGCGTTCTTCCGCGCCTGCTCGATCGAGGGCTCGTCAATGTCAATGCCGACGACGGCGGCACCCGGGTAGGCGTTCGCCAGCGCCAGCGTGGACCAGCCGAAGCCGGCCCCCAGATCGGTGATGCGCGCCCCCTGCCGGGACAGCACCTCGTGGATCTCCGGGACGGACGCCAAAGCGGTACCCAGCCGCTGGTCAAACCACGGTTTGTTGCCGGCCGCCTGCGACTCGCGTGCCTCGCTGCCGATCTCCGCCCAGCCCACGCCGCCGCCATGCCGGAATGCCTGCACCAGTTCCGGCAGCTGTGCCACCCCTGCCCGGAGCATGCGCACCATAGGCATGAGTGTTGTGAGGGAGTCCGGTTGCAGCAGCACCTCGGCAGCACCGGGCGGCAGTATGAAGCGGGGCCCGGCATCCTGAGCTGTTCCGGCGTCCTGCACCACTTCGACGAAGCCCGCCACGCTTTGTTGTTCCAGCCATTCCCGCGCGTAGCGTTCCTGCGTGCCGGTACCCGCTGCCAACTCGGATGGCGTCAGCCCTGCTCCGCCGGCTTCGGCAAGTGCGGCATACCAGCCAAGCCCGTCACCCAACACAATGCTTGCCAGTTCCGCGTAGCCCAGCACGGCAGCGACCACCCGGTCCGAATATGCTGCCACGCCGTCATCCATCGCCTGGACCATGCTGACAATTCTCCTCTTCCCAACGGATTCTAGAAAGCGGAACTTTGCCCTCAGGAAATCGTCCTCCCGCACCCCAGCGGCAGCCGCCTCCCACTACGGTAGGAGGGACCGGCGTCGAACATTCCAAAGATCTCCAACCGTGCTCCGATCCGCGCCACCCCATCCGAAATTAGGCTGGAGCCATGACCATCACAACAGAGCACAATCAACGCACATTGGCGGTTCAGGCCCGCGGTTTGCGCAAGACCTACGGCAAGGGCGAAACCGAGGTGACAGCGCTCAAGGGCGTGGACCTGGAGTTCCCGGCCGGCCAATTCACCGCCATCATGGGGCCCTCAGGTTCGGGCAAATCCACACTGATGCACTGCTTGGCGGGCCTCGATTCGGTCACCAGCGGCACCATCCACTTGGGCGACACCGAGCTGACATCTCTCAACGACAAGGCGTTAACCCAGCTGCGCCGTGACCGGATCGGCTTCGTCTTCCAAGCCTTCAACTTGGTCCCAACCCTGACTGCGGAAGCCAACATCACCCTTCCCGTGGCTCTGGCCGGCGGCACCGTGGACAAGGAATGGTTCACCTTCATCACCAAAACACTGGGTCTGGTGGATCGCCTGGCGCACAAGCCGCATGAGCTCTCCGGCGGCCAGCAGCAGCGCGTCGCCGTGGCCCGCGCCCTGCTCACGCGCCCCGATGTGATCTTTGGCGACGAGCCCACCGGCAACCTCGATTCCCGTTCCGGCGCCGAGGTGCTGGGCATGCTGCGCCGCTCCTCGCGCGAAATGGGCCAGAGCATCATCATGGTCACCCACGACCCAGTCGCCGCCTCCTACGCCGACCGCGTGGTACTCATGAACGACGGCGCCTTGGTGGGGACTCTGGATAACCCGACCGCCGAATCCGTGCTGGCTTCGCTGGCCTCCTTGGGGGCGTAAGCCATGCTGCAGGTCGCCCTTAGCCAACTCAAAACTCACTCCAGACGGTTCATAGCCATCACCTTAGCGGTGCTATTGGCCGTCGCGTTCCTCTCCGCAACCCTGATGGTCAACGCCTCCACGCAAGCATCGCTGAAGGCTAGCATTGGGCAGGCTTATGCCTCGGCGGATCTCGTCATCTCCCCTCCTGGCAATCCACCACTGACGACGTCGGCCGCTGCTGCCGTGGCTGCCTCACCTGACGTCGTGGAATCGTATGCGCAGCGCTCCTTGTATGTTCAGACCGATCTGGGTAGCGCCTCCGCCGCCGCATTCTTGCGCAATATGCCCTCTTTCCCGTCATTGGAACCTGTTGAGCTGCGCTCCGGCGCGTGGCCTTCCAACGACCAGGAAGTGGTGGTGGACTCCAAAACCGCCGAGCGCAATGCGCTAGTTGTAGGCAGCAAAACTACGCTCACCGGGCAGGCTGTCGCGGATGCTTCAAGCGCAACTGGGCAGGGAGCTGGGCCGCAGCTCGTCGCCACCGTCTCAGGCATCATGGCAGCATCGGCTGACCCAATGTCATCAGGGATGGCCCAATTTGTGGGCACACCGGCGGCCGTTGATAAGCTCAGCGGCCCGGACGCCGGATTCAGCAGCATCTCGGTGAACCTCAAGGCCGGTGTTTCCATCGCCGCGGCGAAGGATTCCCTGGCGAGGTCTCTCGATCAGCGGGTCGAAACCATCCTGACCCCTGACGAGAAAACCACTGAAGAAGTCTCTCGGTTTACCGGCGGATCGGACCAGCTGACCATCATCTTGCTGGCGTTCGCAGCCGTGGCCCTGCTCGTCGCGGCATTGGTTGTCTCCAACACCTTCTCGGTTCTGGTCGCCCAGCGAACCCGCGAACTCGCCCTGCTGCGTTGCATTGGAGCGAGCCGCAAACAGGTGCGCAACTCCGTCATTGTGGAGGCCCTGGTGGTTGGGGTCGTTGCCTCGGTACTGGGTGTGCTGGCGGCCACGGGAACCATGGCGTTGGTTTTGACCTTACTGCGCCAGAATCCCGACTTTAGCTTCGCCACGTTGGCGGTGCCGCCGTCGGCCATTATTGCTGGCATCCTCATCGGCACTCTACTGACGGTGCTGGCAGCACTGGTTCCGGCCCGCGCCGCAACGGCCGTGGCTCCGCTGGCCGCGCTTCGTCCTGTGGACGATACCACCGTCCACACTACGGGTGGACGGGTTCGCCTGGTCATTGGCGTGGTGCTCGTCTTGGCGGGCGGCGTTGGCCTGGTTGTTGGCGGGATCTCCGCGAATCTGCTCTTGGCACTTCCCTCGGGGGCTGCGTCATTTGTTGGCTTCCTGATGGCGGCCACGCTGTTCGTGCCCAAGCTCGTCTCACTCGCCGGAACGCTGGCGCGTCCTGCTGGTGTGCCGGGCAAGATGGCTGCTGCGAACGCCGTGCGTAATCCGCGCCGCACCACCGCGACCGCCTCGGCGCTGCTCATTGGCGTCACCCTCGTGACCATGATGATGACCGGTGCCGCCACTGCCCGGCACGCCTTCGACACTGAGCTCGACGGCGTCTACCTGGTGGATATCACGGCGCAGTCGTACTCGGACCAAGGTACTGTTACAGATTCCCAAATGACTACGGCGGCAGCACTTCCTGGTGTTGAGCACATTGCCCGGCTCCAGTTGGTGGGTTTGGTGAATGCCGGTGATACTCAGATACCTGCTTACGGTATTTCCGATGCCGATGCTGCCGCTGTTCTGGCCAACCCCGCCAACCGGCCAACCCCGAAATCGGCCGTTTTGCCCAAGAGCCTGCTCCCTAAGGACACCACTAGCACCTCAGCCAGCCTCGTTGCGGGGACGCAAACCACCAACCTCACCGGAACCGCTGCAACCACCAACGGTACCTACGCTCTGGTGTCGTTGGACGCGTTCGGGCCAGTGGCCGCCGACGATCCACTGCGCATGCAGGAACCTAACCCGTTATGGATCAAGGTGGACCCGTCCTTGGACGCCAACGCTTTGTTGGATCTGCGTCAGTCCATAGCCACAGCTTTGGGCCTCGACGAATATCAGGTGTCCGGTGCTGTTCTGGAAAAGGTCACGTTCGGTCAGGTTATCGACATGTTGCTGCTGGTTGTGACCGGGCTGCTGGCCGTGGCCGTATTCATTGCCCTTATCGGTGTAGCAAACACCTTGTCCTTGTCGGTGCTGGAACGGACCCGCGAGAACTCGTTGCTCCGCGCCTTGGGCCTGACGCGTGGACAGCTCCGTGGCATGCTGGCTCTGGAAGCGGTTCTCATTGCCGGCGTCGCAGCCATCATCGGCTCGGTTCTAGGCACCGTGTACGGCTGGGCGGGAGCGCAATCGGCTCTTGGCAGCTTCGCGTCCGTCACCGCCGTCATTCCGTGGGGTCAGATCCTGGCGGTGGTTGCTGTGGCAGCAATTGCCGGGCTGCTCGCCTCCGTAGTGCCGGCCCGCCGTGCTGCCAAGCTCTCCCCCGTTGAAGGTCTGGCCATGGATTAGCTGCTGAAGCTCCTGCGGCTCCTACTGCTCCTACTGCTCCGCTGCCACGCGGATTCGGATGGCGCTTGCGGGAAAAGACGGCTGTATACGGCCATCTTTTCCCGCAAGCGCCGTCCGAATGCAATGTTGGGGCTCAGTTACGGACTCCAAAGTTATCCACAGGCATCACATCTGTACGTCTCGCGAGCATCTTTGCAGTGAGACGCTGGGACTATGAGCATGCCACGACTGATTCTTCCATCGGACTTTGAAAAGTCCGGCCGGGACCGCCGGCAGCTGGTGGAGCTATGCAAGAGCGGGGAACTCACCCGTGTGCGCCGTGGCGTTTACGCAAAGACTGCTTCCGTCCGCGAACTCAGCCCTTTGCAGAACTATGGACTAAAGATTCTGGCATTTCAGGCACTGACCTCACGTCAGCCCGTACTCTGCCATGCGAGCGCGGCACTACTGTGGGGACTGTGGATTGTGGGTACTCCCCGACGTCTGCATGTCATGACAGAAGTGATGGTGGGCGGGCGAAACGAAAACGGTGTGATCAGGCATCGCGGCTCCATGACTGATGGACTCCAAAGGTGTGGCCCATTCCTGCTCACTGACAAATTGACCACGGTTATGCAACTGATCCTCTCGCTCGATTTTCCCTACGCCGTTGCCATCTGTGATTCAAGCTTGCGGGCACCCGACAGGAAACATCAGTTCAATCACTTCACGCCGCCCCTTGTGGACTCCCCACAATTCGACCCCTTGTGGCAAAGTACCTACCCACAGGGACAAGCATTGCGGCGCGAAGATCTCATGGTCGCAGCCGACAAACTGCCCACCGCCAGCGCCCGCAGACGGGCACTAGCCGTCATCAGTTTCGCTAACCCACTGTCCGGCTCTGCTGGGGAATCAATCAGCCGAGCCAAGATGCATTTGTTGGGTTTCCCCGCCCCGATACTCCAACAACGGTTCATCCTTCGTGATGGCAGCGACGCTTTTACTGACTATTGGTTCGAGAAGATCCGGCTCGTCGGCGAATTTGACGGCCAAGGCAAGTACTTGCGCGACGACTGGGGCGGAGGCCTATCCATTCAGGACCGTGTCATGAAGGAAAAGCGACGCGAGAACCAAATCCGAGCCCAGGTCAGCGGTTTTGTCCGATGGGAATGGAACGAAATGATGAACCAGGAACGCTTCATCAGCCTGTTGCGGGAGGCTGGACTGCGACAGCAATAGACCGTTCAGCCAAAAGGACGGCGCTTGCGGGAAAAGACGGCGGTCTACGACCATCTTTTCCCGCAAGCGCCGTCCGAATCCAAACGGGCACGAAACGGGCGCGAAACAGGGCCGTCCGAATCCGCGACTACGCGGAGGCGGGCTCTTCGTACCGTGGGAAGATCGGCGTCGGGGCGGGCAGGACCGTTCCAGCAACCAGCGGTTTGGCGATGGCAGCAAACTCACGCAGCGCCGAGTCCGCGGAGGTCCCCTGTCCCAGAACCGTCAGCAGCTTCGCGGCGGCGTCCGGCATCACCGGCTGGATCAGGATCGAGACCATGCGCAGCACCTCGAGGGTTACGTACAGCACGGTTTCCATGCGGGGAACGTCCGTCTTGCGCAGCACCCAGGGGGCCTGATCGGCGAAGTAGGCATTGGTATCGCCCAAAACGTGCCAAATCTTTTCCAGAGAACCGTGGAAGTCCTGCACCTGGTACGCGTTGCGGGAAATCTCCAACAAACCAGCGGCAGCAGCCATGATGGCCCCGTCCGCAGGCGTGAAAGCGCCCGGCGTCGGCACCACACCGGCACAGTTCTTGGCCACCATGGACAAGGAGCGCTGAGCCAGGTTACCCAGGTTGTTGGCGAGGTCGGAGTTCATCCGGCCCACCACGGCGTCGTGGTTGTAAGAACCATCGGCGCCGAAGGGAACTTCGCGCAGAAGGAAGAAGCGGACCTGGTCAAGACCGTACTGGGCAACCCAATCCGCCGGAGCCACAACGTTGCCCAAGGACTTGGACATCTTCACGCCGTTGTTGTGCAGGAATCCGTGAATCATGACGCGCTTGGGCAGCTCGATCCCGGCCGACATCAAGAATGCTGGCCAGTACACGGCGTGGAAGCGGGAGATGTCCTTGCCAATGACGTGCACGTCAGCCGGCCAGTACTTCTGGAACGCCTCAGACGACACATCCGGGTAGCCAACGCCGGTGAGGTAGTTGGTCAGCGCGTCCACCCACACGTACATGACGTGCTTGTCGTTTCCGGGGACAGGAACGCCCCAGTCGAAGGTGGTGCGGCTGACGGAAAGGTCTTCCAAGCCACCCTTGACGAAGCTGATGACCTCGTTGAAACGGGTGCGAGGGGCGCCGAATTCGGGCTCAGCCTCGTAGAGCGCCAGCAATTTTTCCTGATAGTTGGACAGTCGGAAGAAGTAGCTTTCCTCTTCGGTCCAGGTCAACTCGGTGTCGGTGACCTTGGAGTAGCGCTTGCCGTCTTCGCGCAGTTCCGTCTCGTCTTCGCCGTAGTAGGCCTCGTCGCGGACAGAGTACCAGCCCTCGTACTTGCCCAGGTAGATGTCCCCGGCCTCCTCCATCTTTTTCCAGATGGCCTGCGAGGCGGCGTAATGATCGGCGTCCGTGGTGCGGATGAAGCGGTCGTAGCTGATGCCGAGGGCGGCGTGCGCTTCCTTGTAAATGGCGGCGTTTCGGTCCACCAGCTCCTTGGGCGTGACGCCCTGATCCTCGGCGGCTTGAGCAATCTTCATACCGTGCTCATCGGTCCCGGTCAGGAACATCACGTCGAACCCGTCCAGGCGCTTAAAGCGTGCCATGGCGTCGGTGGCGATGTACTCGTAGGCGTGCCCGATGTGCGGAACACCGTTCGGGTACGTGATGGCAGTGGTGAGGTAGTAAGGCGTCTTGGCCGATTCAGTAGATGTCACCCTACGAATTTACCGTGTCCGCAGTGTTTCTCCCATTTCCTGCCCAAATCTTCGCTCTCTTCCAACGAACGACGGCGGCGTCCCCACCAAAGTGGGAACGCCGCCGTCGTTTGTGAAAAGGGAAGGTTAGTCTTCCAGGTCGACCTCGCGGGCCATGGTGGCGCCGATTTCGGTGCGGATGGAATCCAGCAGCGCCTGCGGTACGGAGCTGTCAACCGTGATGAGGGCCAGCGCCTGGCCACCTTCGGTATGGCGGGCAACCTGCATGCCGGCGATGTTGACGTTGTTCTCGCCGAGGAGGCGGCCCAAGGAACCGACCACGCCGGGACGGTCGGCGTAAGAGATCACCAGGAGGTGATCACTCATGGGGATTTCGAGTTCGTAGCCGTTGACAGCGACGATCTTCTGGATCTGTTTCGGGCCGGTCAGGGTACCCGATACGGAGATCTGCGAATCGTCGGACAGGGCGCCGCGGATGGTCAGCACGTTGCGGTAGTCGGCTGATTCCAGCGTGGTGATCAGGTTGGTTTTGATACCGCGCTGTTCGGCCAGAATCGGTGCGTTGACGTAGGAGACCTGCTCGGAGACGACGTCCTTGAAGACGCCCTTCAGAGCAGAGAGTTCCAGTGCCTTGACGTCGAGGGCGGCAATTTCACCGGCAATTTCGACGTCGATCTGGGTGACCGAGGCGTGGGTCAGCGCGGTGAAGATGCGGCCCAGCTTCTCGATCAGCGGGATGCCCGGGCGGACGTCGGCGGCAATGACGCCACCGGCAACGTTCACGGCATCCGGAACCAGCTCGCCGGCAAGTGCCAGACGAACAGACTTGGCGACGGAGACGCCGGCCTTTTCCTGAGCCTCGTCGGTGGATGCGCCCAGGTGCGGGGTGGCGATGACGTTGTCGAGTTCCAGGAAGTCGACGTCGGTGGCCGGCTCCTTGACGAACACGTCAATGCCGGCGCCGGCGATTTCGCCTTCGCGCAGCGCAATGTTCAGGGCTGCCTCGTCAATGAGACCGCCGCGGGCCACGTTGATGACGTAGGCGCTCTTCTTCATCTTTGCAAAAGCCTCAGTGCTGATCATGCCCAAGGTTTCGGGCGTGCGCGGCATGTGGATTGTGATGAAGTCGGACTGTTCCAGCAGCTCGTCCAGGGAGAGCAGCTGCACGCCGAGGCTGGCGGCGCGGGCGCTGGTGACGTAGGGATCGTAAGCAACGATCTCCATGCCAAAGGCCTTGGCACGTTCGGTAATCAGGGCGCCAATGCGGCCCAAGCCGATGATGCCGAGCTTCTTTTCCAGCAGTTCGGTGCCGGTGTACTTGGAGCGCTTCCACTCCCCGTTCTTCAGGGCGGTGCTGGCAGCCGGGATGTGGCGGGCCAGGGAAAGAATGTGGCCGATGGTCAGCTCGGCTGCGGAGACAATGTTCGAGGTAGGTGCATTCACGACCATGACGCCAGCCTGTGTTGCGGCCTTGATGTCAACGTTGTCCAGCCCCACACCGGCACGTGCGATCACCTTCAAGTTCTTCGCTGCGGCAATCGCTTCAGCATCCACCTGAGTTGCGGAGCGAACCAGGATCGCATCGACGTCAACAATGGCGGACAGCAGCGCGGAACGGTCCGCGCCGTCAGCATGGCGGATCTCGAAATCGGGACCCAATGCCTCGATCGTGGCGGGAGAAAGTTCCTCAGCGAGGAGTACTACTGGCTTGGTGGCTGTCACCGGTGACCTCTTTAGCTCTCGTTAGTGTTCTTGTGGGGATTTTGGTGAATGGTTCTCATGCTGCGAATTCAGCAGAAAAGCCGGACTCCAGTTTATGGGAGACCGGCTTCGGTGCCGTAACAAATACCGGGAAGTGCGACGCAAGCGACATAAATCACATGATCCATGCCACCTTTGTTCATCTAGTTGCGCTCTTAATGCACGACGGCGCCTGCCGCACCCGTGCGGGTCCGGCAGGCGCCGTCGGAAGTGCTTAGACCCACGCTAGAAGCGTTTGGGCCCACGCGCCCGAGCCCGAGGGCCCAAACGTTGGGCCCACGCTTGCCAGGTTCCCGAGCAGAGACGCGCCAGCGGCTCTACTCGGGCCGGCAAGTGGGGACTAGCGGGCTACGGAGCCTTCGGTGTAATCGTCGCTGTTGCTAACCCAGGAGAAGAGTCCACGCAGTTCGCGGCCGGTGGCCTCGATGGGGTGCTCTTCGCCCTTCTTGCGCAGCGCCTTGAATTCAACGCCGCCGTTGTCCTGGTCCTCGATGAAGCGCGTTGCGAAAGCACCGCTCTGGATGTCGGCCAGAACAGCCTTCATGTTTTCCTTCACCTCGGGGGTGATGACGCGCGGGCCGGAGACGTAGTCGCCGTACTCTGCGGTGTCAGAAACGCTCCAGCGCTGCTTGGCAATGCCACCTTCCCACATGAGGTCAACGATGAGCTTGAGCTCGTGCAGTACCTCGAAGTAGGCGATTTCCGGCTTGTAGCCGGCTTCGGTCAGAACTTCAAAGCCGTACTGAACCAGCTGTGAGGTACCGCCACAGAGAACTGCCTGCTCGCCGAAGAGATCGGTTTCGGTCTCTTCGGTGAAGGTGGTCTCGATGACGCCGGCGCGCGTTCCGCCGATGCCCTTGGCGTAGGACAGGGCCAGAGCCTTGGCATTACCTGTGAAGTCCTGCTCAACAGCGATCAGGTCGGGGATGCCACGGCCGGCTTCGAATTCGCGGCGTACGGTGTGACCCGGAGCCTTCGGAGCAACCAGAGCCACGTCAACATCAGCCGGGGGCGTGATGTAGCCGAAGCGGATGTTGAAGCCGTGGCCGAAGAACAGGGCGTCGCCAGCCTTCAGGTTCGGTGCAATGTCCTCGGCGTAGACGAAGCGCTGAACCTGGTCCGGGGTCAAGATCATGATCAGGTCGGCTTCGGCGGTTGCTTCTGCAACGCTGAGTACGCGCAGGCCCTCTGCCTCTGCCTTAGCGATGGACTTGGAGCCCGCCTTGAGGCCGACGCGCACGTCAACACCGGAATCGCGCAGGCTCAGTGCGTGGGCGTGGCCCTGGCTGCCGTAACCAATAACGGCGACCTTGCGACCCTGGATGATGGACAGGTCGGCGTCGTCGTCGTAGTACATGTCAGTCACTGTGGAACTCCTTGAATAACGTGAATAAATGGGGTGTTGCATCATGGATAAGTATTTCGCCCAGAACCCCTGACTTGCCGGGTTCTGGTGGGCCGTGCGCTAGGAAGCGCGCAGTGCCCTGTCGCTCATGGAACGGGTTCCCCGCCCAATGGCCAAGGTGCCGGATTGCACAATTTCCCGGATCCCGAAGGGTTCCAAGACGTTGAGCAAGGCTGCTAGCTTGTCAGCGTAGCCGGTGGCTTCAATGGTCAATGAGTCTGTGGACACATCAACCACGGAAGCCCGGAAGAGATCTGCAGCTTGGGTTACTTGCAGTCTCGTAGCGGCATCCGCACGCACCTTGACCAGGATGTGGTCCCGCTGCACGGAATTCTCTGCAACCAGTTCAACGATCTTGATGACGTTGACTAGTTTGTTCAGCTGTTTGGTGACTTGTTCAATCAAGTCACCGTCTGCGTCAACCACCACTGTCATGCGGGAAATCCCGTCAATCTCGGTGGGGCCAACGGCAAGTGAGTTGATATTGAAGGCGCGGCGGGCAAACATGCTGGCCACGCGGGTCAATACGCCGGGCTTATCTTCAACCAGTACGGAAAGAGTATGTCGAGTCATTTCTAGTCCTCCTCGTCCCACACCGGGGTCATGTTCCGGGCAACCTGAATCTGATCATTGCTGACCCCTGATGGCACCATCGGCCACACCATGGAATCGGGGCTGACCACGAAGTCGATGATGACGGGGCGGTCATTGATAGCCAAGGCAGCCTGGATGGTTGCGTCAATGTCCTCGACGCGTTCGCAGCGCAAACCGACACAGCCGTAGGCGTCTGCCAACTTCACAAAGTCGGGGACACGAATGGTGTCGTGACCGGTGTTCAGATCGGTGTTGGAGTAGCGACTGTTGTAGAACAGCGTCTGCCACTGGCGCACCATGCCCAAGGAGGAGTTGTTGATGATGGCAACCTTGATCGGAATGTTGTTGATCCGACACGTTGCCAATTCCTGGTTGGTCATCTGGAAGCAGCCGTCACCGTCGATGGCCCAGACCACGCGGTCCGGGTTACCCACCTTGGCACCCATGGCTGCGGGAACCGAGTAGCCCATGGTTCCGGCACCACCGGAGTTCAGCCAGGAACGGGGACGCTCGTACTTGATGAACTGTGCGGCCCACATCTGGTGCTGGCCAACGCCGGCAACGTAGACCCCTTCAGGACCGGTCAGTTCACCAATACGTGAGATGACGCGCTGCGGGGACATGAGCCCGTCTTCGGGTTCGGTCCAGCCCAGCGGGTAGGTGTCGCGCAGGTTGCCCAGGAACGCCCACCAATCGCCGAGGTCAGGGGTCCCGTTGCTCTCAAATTCCGTCTTCACGGCGGCACTCAGGTCCGGAATGATTTCCTTCAGTGAACCAACAATCGGCACATCAGCCGTGCGGTTCTTGGAAATTTCTGCCGGGTCAATATCGGCGTGGATGACCTTGGCGTGCGGGGCGAAGCTGCTCAGGACGCCTGTGACACGATCGTCAAAGCGCGCACCCAAGGTGATGAGCAGATCGGATTGCTGCAAGGCGGTCACGGCCGAAACCGTGCCGTGCATGCCGGGCATGCCGACGTGCAGAGTGTGCGAATCCGGGAAGGCGCCGCGGGCCATCAGCGTGGTGACCACGGGAGCGCCGGTCAGTTCGGCCAGAATCAGCAGCTCTTCGGATGCATTGGCCTTGATCACGCCACCACCGACGTACAGTACGGGCTTCTTGGCTTCGCGAATCAGGCGTGCAGCTTCACGCAACTGCTTCGAGTGACCGCGGAACACGGGGCGGTAGCCGGGCAGGTCAATGACCGGCGGCCAGGAGAAGGTCATCTGAGCCTGCTGCGCGTCCTTGGCGAAGTCCACCAGCACGGGGCCGGGGCGACCGGTCGAGGCGAGGTGGAATGCCTCGGCCATCACGCGAGGGATGTCATTGGGGTCCGTCACCAGGTACGAGTGCTTGGTGATCGGCATGGTGATACCAACAATGTCGGCCTCCTGGAAGGCGTCGGTGCCGATCACGGTGCTGGAAACCTGGCCGGTAATGGCCACCAGGGGAACCGAGTCCATGTGCGCATCCATGATGGCGGTGACCAAGTTGGTGGCACCTGGACCGGAGGTGGCGATACACACGCCAACATCTCCGGTGACCATGGCGTAACCCTGTGCAGCGTGGCCCGCACCCTGTTCGTGGCGCACCAGAATGTGGTTCAGATCCGATGCCATCAGCGGGTCATACGTAGGAAGAATGGCGCCACCAGGCAATCCGAAGATGTCCTTGACACCTAGCTCTTCAAGTGAACGGACAAGCGCCTCGGAGCCGGTCATCTGGATGGGAGCCACAACATTGTTGGGACCCACGACGGCGGATGCCGGGCTTACGGTGCTGACCACACCGGAGTGGGTGCTCGCTTGTGCACCGTGCCCGGGGGACTTGGCTGCCATCAGCGCTGGGCTGGCGGGCGTTCCTTTGCTCATCGGTTCTTCCTTTGGGGAACTCATGCTTGGGTAATTCTTCTGTAGCTGCGTTTGGTGCAGGGTGGATCACGCAGTATTACAAGTTGCCGCTGGTGGTGGAAACAAAAAAACCCCTCTTGCCCATAAGGCGTTCATCGAGGGGTTTGCACGTGTTGTGGCGTTCTTTCATCTAAAGAAAGCCACAAGCCAATAACCATGGGTGTGGTCATTGCGCGTCACGTGCTAGCTAATGACGGCTAGGAGCTCTCGTTGCATGTGTTTAGTCTCCCGTTTATGGCTCTTGAGTGTCAAACGCGCCACACCGGCATCTCACTATTTGGACATGGTGTCCACTCTGTGGTCATGGCGCCGCTCATCCCTGAGATTCCGGGGCTGAAGAGACGATTCTGGGGCTGCAGAGGCAGGGCTAGCTGCAGTAGGCGCCGGTTGAGGCACTGTTGACGAGCTTTGCGTACTTGGCCAGGACACCCGTAGTGAACTTGGCCGGCAGCGGTTCCCAGCCCACCCTGCGCGCTTCGAGTTCCGATTCCTCCACCAGCAGATCAAAGGTACGCGCAGCAATATCCACGCGAATCTTGTCTCCGTCGCGCACAAAGGCGATGGGCCCGCCGTCGACCGCTTCAGGGGCAACGTGGCCAATACATAGCCCGGTAGTACCTCCGGAGAAACGCCCATCGGTCAACAGCAGCACGTCCTTGCCGAGTCCGGCACCCTTGATGGCGCCGGTGATGGCGAGCATCTCGCGCATGCCCGGGCCACCCTTGGGACCCTCATAACGGATCACCACCACGTCTCCTGCGTGGATCTCCCCGCGGTCAAGGGCTTCCAGTGCCCCCTGCTCGCGTTCAAACACTCGCGCAGAACCCTCAAAAACGTCCAGGTCGAAGCCCGCACTCTTCACCACTGCGCCGTCGGGGGCCATGGAGCCGTGCAAGATGGTGATGCCACCGGTCTTGTGGATGGGGTTGTTCATGGCGCGCAGAACCTTGCCGTCAGGATCCGGCGGGTTGATCGCGGCCAAGTTCTCGGCCACTGTTTTGCCGGTGACGGTGAGGCAATCGCCGTGGATGAGTCCGGCGTCGAGCAGTGCTTTCATGATGACGGGGACTCCTCCGATCTTGTCGACGTCGAACATCACGTAGCGGCCAAAGGGCTTCAGATCCCCCAAGTGCGGGACCTTGTCGCCGATGCGGTTGAAGTCGGCCAGAGTCAGATCCACCTGAGCTTCGCGCGCGATTGCCAACAGGTGCAGGACCGCATTGGTGGAACCACCGAACGCCATGGTGACGGCGATGGCGTTCTCAAAGGCCTTCTTCGTCATGATGTCGCGAGCGCGGATGCCTTGCTCCAGCAGATGGACCACAGCTTCGCCTGACTTGCGCGCGTACATGTCACGACGGCGGTCGGCGCTGGGCGGGGCGGCCGAGCCGGGGAGGGACATACCCAGCGCTTCACCAATGCAGGCCATGGTGTTGGCTGTGTACATGCCGCCGCAGGCACCCTCACCCGGACAGATGGCGCGCTCAATGGCGTCCAGATCTTTCATGCTCATCTTGCCAGCGGCACAAGCACCCACAGCTTCGAAGGCGTCGATCAGGGTGACTTCTTTTTCCGTGCCGTCCTCCAATTTGGCGAAGCCGGGCATGATGGAGCCGGCGTAGAGGAACACACTGGCGAGGTTCAGCCGTGCCGCGGCCATGAGCATGCCGGGCAGGGACTTATCGCAACCAGCCAGCAGGACCGAGCCATCGAGCCGCTCAGCCATCATGACCGTTTCCACCGAATCGGCAATGACTTCACGGGAAACCAGGGAGAAGTGCATTCCCTCGTGGCCCATGGAAATGCCGTCAGATACTGAGATGGTGCCGAACTGCATGGGGAACCCGTCGGCCGCGAAGACACCTTCCTTCGCGCCCTGAGCCAAGCGGTTCAGCGAGAGGTTACAAGGAGTGATCTCGTTCCACGAGCTGGCCACACCAATTTGCGGCTTCCTGAAATCGTCATCGCCCATGCCGACTGCGCGGAACATGCCGCGAGCTGGGGCGGCGTGAATGCCGTCCGTAACAACTCGGCTGCGCGGCTTGATGTCCGGCTTGCCATCGGGGGTGCGTACAACAGTGTCTTCCGGTTCAACCGGATTAGTCTCGACGCTCATGAGCGCCAGTCTAGGTCCGAAAAGTGAAGTAAGCCACAGTATCGTCACGCAAGTCGGGCCACTGTTGCTGTTGTGACTGCTCTTACTGCGCGGACCGTGCCGCTGCCGACCCTTACACCTAGCGTGTCCACTGCGTGCCTCTAGCGCGGCGCCTAGCGCGGCGCTAGCGTGCCGCCCAGCGCGTCGCCCAGCCAGAGACTCCCCTTGAAAGCTCACCGCGAGCTCCTGGCTGAACAATTTCCAAATCAAACGTGGGCCGAGATTCCGCGCAATGACGCGCTTTCTGCGGCCCCAAAGTGTGATCCCTGACGCAAAGTGGCCGAAAAGCTATTTCTCGATTTCACACCCGCCCAAAAAAGCCGTATAGTTTCATGTCGTTGCAAAGAACACGACGGAAACAATCTCTCGCGCTTCACCGCAACGAAAAGATGCACCTCTAGCTCAATTGGCAGAGCAATTGACTCTTAATCAATGGGTTTCCGGTTCAAGTCCGGAGGGGTGCACAAAGTAGGGCTGTTCCAACACTGGTAACAACCGGTGTTGGAACAGCTTTTTACTGCAGTAAAAAGATGCACCTCTAGCTCAATTGGCAGAGCAATTGACTCTTAATCAATGGGTTTCCGGTTCAAGTCCGGAGGGGTGCACAAGGGTAAAACCGCTCCAACACTGGCTAGCGCCGGAGTTGGGGCGGTTTTTTGTTGCCCCTTAACCTCTCTAGTTGCCCCTTTGCCCCATTACTCGGGTTAGCGGCCAAAATGTGTGTACAGCCCGGGCGTGTCAGTGGCTTCCACGATCACCATCTTCGAGTCGCCATATCTGGCCCCGAAAATGCGATTAAAAGGGCCATATCTTGGGACTCAGGGTTAGCGGTAAAACGGGGTTAGGGGTTAGCGGCCAAAATGTGTGTACAGCCCGGGCGCGTCAGTGGGTTCTGCTTCGAAACAGCAGATGATGCGCTGAACCAGTTCGAGACTGCAGAATACGCGACAAATCCGCGGTTTTCATCGCATCATCTGCGTTTTCAAATCCGGCCCGTAACCACATGGAGGCCGCCCCGTCCAGCGCAGCCACCGTCCAGCGCAGCCACCAAGCGAGTGCCGCCAATCCCGGGTACCAATTTAGCCCCTGCCGGCAACTCGCCTAGGCTGAATTCAGAGTCCACACCACTTCCCCGACCACGCCTTTGGCGCAGTGACGGGACGAACAAGGAGATCCCCATGACCGAGCGCCTGACCGCCGGAGATCCAGCCCCCACCTTTAGCCTGCCCAACGCTGATGGTGGCACCACCTCATTGGCCGACTTTGCTGGCCGCAAGCTCATTGTTTTCTTCTACCCTGCCGCCATGACACCTGGTTGCACCAAGCAGGCCTGCGATTTCCGCGACAGCCTGGCCTCTTTGCAAGCTGCAGGCTACGAAGTAGTGGGCATTTCACCTGACTCAGTGGCCAAGCTGGAAAAATTCGTGGCCCGCGACGCGCTCAGCTACCCGCTGCTCAGCGACGAAGACCACGCTGTGGCCGAGGCCTATGCTGCCTGGGGCGAGAAGAAAAACTACGGCAAAACCTATGAGGGCCTGATCCGGTCCACCATTGTCATTGACGAAGCTGGCGCAGTGGCCTTGGCCCAGTACAACGTGCGCGCTACCGGTCATGTGGCCAAGCTGCGACGCGATTTGCAGCTCGACGCCGCTTAGCCAGTCACCCCAAAGCGGGGTTAGCGGTTAGGCCCCGGGCTAGCGGCCCAAGAAAAAGCAAACGCCCCGCCGATCTTTTGATCAGCGGGGCCTTTGCAACTGTGCGCAAGAGGGGACTTGAACCCCTACGCCCGAAGGCACAGGTACCTAAAACCTGCGTGTCTACCAATTCCACCACTCGCGCAGGTGCATTGAAGCATGAACCATACTACAGCGTGTGAAGCGTACTTTTAACCACACTTCACACCGCGGACACAGCAATCCACCGGCCGCCCCCAGAATGTCCCACTATGATGAGTGGCTGATGGACAGTCCGTGCTGCAAGGAGAACCCCGAACGTGCCTAGCCCTGCCAGCCCACTGCGCATGGTGATCCAGCGAGCGTTGGCTCTGTCCGCCGTCGTTCTTCTGGGCGTCACGGCCTGCACCGCGGCACCTCCCGTTCTCCCAAGTACGACGCCGGCACCCACCCAGGCGCCTACCCCCACCCTTTTCACGTTCGGTACCGGAACGGACCCGCTGGGTTTTGATCCGGCGCTGGTTTCTGACACGGAGTCGTACCGGGTGACGCGGCAAGTCATGGAGGGTCTGCTGACGGTCAATGCCGTCACGGGCGATCCCGCACCGAGCCTGGCCACGGAATGGACCGAGGGCGATGACGGGCTGAAATACACCTTTACCCTGCGTCCGGGTGTGCTCTTCCACGACGGCACCGCGTTCGACGCCGCTGCAGTGTGTGCCAACTTTGAACGTTGGTACACCATGCCGGTTTCCACGCGCGGCGATGGTTCCTCCTCCATGTTCAAGCAGGTTTTCCGGGCCTTCAGCGATGACTCGGAGAACTCACTGTATGACGGCTGCACCGTTGGCTCTGCACTGCAGGTGACACTCGGCCTGAAAACTCGACTCACCGGGTTCCTTCCCTCCCTGACGTTGCCAGCGTTCGCGATCTCCTCCCCCACCGCGTTGAAGGCCAACACCGCTAATGTGTTGGATCAAACTTTTGCGAGCAACAAGGTCTCCCGTTACGGGCTGCATCCGGTAGGCACCGGGCCATTCACCTTTGCCGAAGCCTCCGCCGGCTCTGTCACGATGAACGCCAATAAGGATTACTGGGGGGAAAAAGGGCAGATCACCACCCTGAAATTCAAGACGTTCGAACAACCGGCAACCCGCCTGGCTGCTTTGGAAGAGGGATCCATTGACGGCTACGACCCCGTCACCCCCGATAACTTGGACAAACTCATCAAGAGCGGCAAACAGGTCCTGCAACGCGATCCCTTCTCCGTCATGTATGTAGGCATCAACCAAAAGATCCCGGTACTCCAAGATGTGAAGGTGCGCGAAGCGATCGCTGCCGCCATTGACAAGTCGTTATTGGCCAGTAACTTCTTCATCGGCGGAACAGCCACTACGGCCCAGTTCATCCCACCCAAGCTCAGCGGTTTCAACAATGCTGTGGAGGGAATTGCTTACGATCCGCAGAAGGCAAAAACCCTCCTCGCCGCCTCCAGCTACAACGGTGAAGAGCTCCCCTTCTACTACCCCACCAATGCCGCACGTACCTATCTACCCACACCGGAAAAGGTCTACGTCCAGATAGCCGTTGAACTCACCAAGGCCGGTTTCAACATCAAGCCCGTGCCCATACCCTGGAATGAGGGCTATCTAACCGCTGTTACCCGCGATGGCAACCACGCCCTGAGCCTCATGGGATGGAATGGCAGCTACGCAGATCCGGATAACTTTGTGGGCCCCCTTTTCGGCTCCCCTGGTGCTGAACTGGGCATGGACGATCCCCAATTGACGTCCAAAATCACCCGTGCCCGCAGCATGCCCAACGGTCCGGACCGCGTTGCCGCCTATGAGTCCATTAGCAAACAAATCGCCACCACGGTGCCGGCCATCCCCATAGTCTTTCCGATCTCCGCCATCGCCTTATCGGACCGGGTGCAAAGCTACCCGCTAAGCCCCGTACTGAACGAAGTCTTCAATCAAGTGAAGCTGGTGACGCCTACCACAGACTAAGGGGAGGCAAGCGCTGATTTATGCATCCGGCGTGTGCCGCGATACGCTTCTAGCGCTAGGAAGAGCCTCTACCGGAGTTGACTGTGACCTTCATTTCGAACACCAAAGACGCTGACGTCGTCCTCATCGGAGGCGGCATCATGAGCGCCACGCTGGGCACCATGCTCAAGCAACTCGAACCAAACTGGAAGATTGTGCTGTTTGAACAGCTCGATACGCCAGGATTGGAATCCTCCAGCCCGTGGAATAACGCCGGTACCGGCCACTCCGCGCTCTGCGAGCTTAACTACTCACCGGCTGCCAAAGACGGCTCCGTAAACCCGGCCAAGGCCATTCACATCAACGAGCAGTTCCAGCTATCGCGCCAGTTCTGGTCGCACCTGGTGGACGAATCGCTGATTGGATCCCCCAAGGGCTTCATCAACACCGTCCCGCACATGAGCTTTGTCATTGGCGAAGCGCACCGCAAATTCCTCAAGTCCCGGCATGAAGCACTGAAGCCGAACCCGGTCTTCGCCTCCATGGAGTACTCCGAAGACCCGGCGACCATTGCCAAGTGGGCTCCGCTGGTTATGAAGGGACGCGACCCCCAGCAATTGGTCTCGGCCACTCGCTCCGCCGAGGGAACCGACGTCGACTTTGGTGCCCTGACCCGGGAACTGATCGGGTACATGGGCAGGAGCGGTGTCGAGATCAACTACGGCACCACCGTCACAGATGTTGCTCGCACCTCCGACGGCGGATGGGACGTTGCGCTCAAGCACCCCAAGTCCGGTGAGTACGGCAAGATCAAGGCCAAGTTTGTCTTCATCGGTTCCGGTGGCGGCGCCCTGCACCTGCTGCAGAAGTCCGGCATCCCCGAGGGCAAGGGCTTTGGCGGGTTCCCCGTCTCAGGCCAGTTCTTCCGTTGCACCGATGAAAAGGTCGCTGCCAAGCACAGCGCCAAGGTTTACGGTCAGGCATCAGTGGGCGCCCCGCCCATGTCTGTGCCTCACTTGGACACCCGCTACGTTGGCGGCAAGCGCTCGTTGTTGTTCGGCCCGTACGGCGGATTCTCCACCAAGTACCTCAAGACCGGCAGCTACATGGACCTGCCCGGTTCCATCCGTCCCAACAACATCATCCCGATGCTGGCAGTGGGCAAGGACAACCTGGATCTGGTCAAGTACTTGGTCTCGGAAGTCACCAAGTCCCGCGCCGGCAAGGTGGATGCGCTCCATGAGTACTTCCCCGAAGCCGATGGCAAGCAGTGGGAACTGATTACCGCTGGCCAGCGTGTGCAGATCATCAAGAAGGATGCCAAGAAGGGCGGCGTGCTGCAGTTCGGCACCGAGGTCATCACGGCAGCTGACGGTTCACTCTCTGCACTGTTGGGCGCCTCACCGGGTGCCTCCACGGCCGTGCCGATCATGCTTGAACTGCTGCAGCGTTGCTTCCCGCGCAAATTCAAGCTGGAATGGCAGGATTCATTGCGCACCATGATGCCCACCTACGGCACCAAGCTCAATGACAATGCCGAGCTCTTTGAGAAGAGCCTGGCTGCCACGGCAGCCTCGTTGCAGCTGAAGTAAGAGTAGTAAAAACTGAAGTAGAGACGGCCTGAATTTCGTTTGAACTGGCCCGGGTTCAACCGGCCTGAAGCAGCATGAAGCAGTGGGAGTGGTTTGATGTTCAATTTGGCCAAAATGTCATTGGGGAACCGGGCCCTGATTGCTCTGATCACCATTTTTGCGATGGTGTTCGGGGTGATCACCCTCGGTTCCCTCAAGCAGGAACTCATTCCCAGCATTGAGTTCCCGCAGATCACCGTGGTCTCGGCTATGCCCGGGGCCTCCCCCGCGGTGGTCGACAAACAGGTCAGCGAACCACTTGAGGCCGCCTTGAACGCGGTGGAGGGGCTGGAATCCAGCACCTCCACCTCCCGCAGCGGGGTCTCCACCATCAACCTCGCCTTCACCTACGGCACCAACTTGGACCGGGCCCGGAACCAAATTGACCGAGCCATCTCGAACGTCAGCCAACGACTGCCTGATGGTGTGCAGCCGCAACCTATTGCCGGCAGCATTTCCGATTTTCCCATCGTTTTCTTGGCCGTCTCCTCGGATCAGGACCTCGCTGCTCTGAACACGGATCTGGCGCGCATTGCCGTCCCCAAGCTCTTGAAGATCGACGGCGTCCGCAGCGCCGACGTGACCGGAGCAAACTCCCAACACATCCAGATCCTTCCGGACCCCGCCAAGATGGCTGCCGCCGGTGTGAATCCCGGCGATATCGCCCAAGCGCTGAAAAACAACGGCACCTTGGTCCCTGTCGGTTCCTTGAATACCGATGGCACCACGCTCTCCATCCAGGCCGGTAGCCCCGTCGATTCCCTCGACGCCGTCAAGGCCTTGCCGCTCGGTGGCTCTAGTGCAACCATCCCCACGATCGCCTCGGTGGCAACCGTGACGGTGGCCGATGACCCCACCACCTCCATCACCCGCACCAACGGCAACGCCACGCTGGCCTTGTCCATCACCAAGAAGCCCGAGGCCGACACGGTTTCGCTCTCTGCGCAGGTCAACGAGATGCTGCCCGAGATCGCGGCATCCATGGGCAATAACACCACGTTCACTACGGTCCTGGACCAGGCCCCCTTCATTGAAAAGTCCATCCACGATCTCACCGTAGAAGGCCTGCTGGGGCTCGGCTTCGCAGTGGCAGTCATCTTGATATTCTTGATGTCTGTGCGCTCCACCCTGGTCACCGCCATCTCCATCCCGCTGTCCTTGCTGGTGACGTTCATCGGGCTCTGGGCCACCGGCTACTCGCTGAACATCCTGACCCTGGGCGCGCTCACCATTGCCATTGGCCGGGTGGTGGATGACTCCATTGTGGTCATTGAAAACATCAAGCGGCACCTCAGCTACGGCGAGGACAAGAAGACCGCCATCCTGGCCGCCATTCGCGAGGTTGCCGCGGCCATCACTGCCTCCACGCTGACCACTGTGGCCGTGTTCTTGCCCATCGCCTTTGTGGGCAGCCTGGCCGGCGAGCTCTTCCGCCCGTTCGCGCTCACCGTGACCTTCGCGCTGCTCGCCTCACTCCTAGTCTCCCTGACCATTGTTCCGGTGCTGGCCTATTGGTTCCTGAAATCCACTCCCGTTGTTTCCTCCAGCCCTACTGCAGCGAACGACGCCGGAACCCCCTTGCGTGGGCAGGCTCTGCTGAGCGCTGTGGAAGAGAAAGAGCGCTCCTCTTGGCTGCAGCGCGGCTACCTGCCGATCCTCGCCAAGACCCAAAAACACCCCGTCGTAACGCTGATTGCTGGTGGCATCATCTTGGCCGCCACGCTTGCCATGACCCCGCTGCTGCCCACCAACTTGCTGGGCGATACCGGCCAGAACAGCATGAGCATCCAGCAGGACATGCCTGCTGGAACTAGCCTCGAGGTCACCAACACGGCTGCGGAAAAAGTTGAGGAAGTCTTGACCGGCATCGAGGGCATCACCGACGTTCAGGTGACAGTGGGCAATGCCTCAGGCGGTTTCTCCGCGCTGCTCTCATCAGGTGCCTCCAGCGCAGCGTTCCAGGTCATCACCGATCCTGACGCAGATCAGGTCGCCCTGCAAGACACGGTACGGACTGCCATTGCGGGCATCAAGGACGCCGGCACCATCAGCCTCGGCTCTCAAGGTGGTGGCTTTGGCATGTCCTCCACCGTGGATATCACCGTCAAGGCAACCACTGGCGAAGAACTGCAACAAGCCAGTGACGCCCTGGTCAAGGCCATGACTGGGATCCCCGGTGCCCAGTCGGTGGAGAGCAACCTCAGCGGCACACAGCCCGTTGTGCAGGTGAGCGTCGACCGCGCCAAGGCTGTTGCGGCAGGTCTGGATGAACAACAAATTACCGGCCTGCTGGCCGCCACAGTCAGCCCCATTCCGGGTGGCACTGTCCGGATCGACACTACCGATTACAAGGTCCAGATTGGTTTGGGCACCCAGTTTGATTCGGTGGCCGCACTGGCCGCAGCTCAGATTCCTACTGCGGCCGGTCCCGTGCCGCTTTCGCAGGTGGCCACTGTTGCGGAAGTTCAGACACCACTCACCGTGACCTCCTCCAATGGCCAGCGTACGGCGACCGTCTCTGTAGCACCGGAAGGTAATGCCCTGGGTTCGCTCAGTGCAGAGGTGCAGAAGACGCTGGATTCCACCGAGCTGCCTGCCGGCACCATTGCCACTATTGGTGGTGCGGCAACTCAGCAGGCCGAATCATTCCAGCAGTTGGGCCTGGCCATGCTGGCCGCCATCGCCATTGTCTACGTGATCATGGTGGCGACGTTCAAGTCGCTCATCCAGCCCTTGATTTTGCTGGTGTCCATCCCGTTTGCAGCCACCGGCGCCATCGGCCTGTTGCTCATCACGGGCATCCCGCTGGGCTTGCCGTCTTTGATCGGCATGTTGATGCTGGTAGGCATTGTGGTCACCAACGCCATTGTGCTGATTGACCTGATCAACCAGTACCGGCAACCAGCCGGCGACCGGCCGGCCATGAACGTTGCCGACGCCATTGAGCATGGCGCCCGTCAGCGTTTGCGTCCCATCCTCATGACGGCACTGGCTACCATCTTTGCGTTGACCCCCATGGCTCTTGGTCTCACAGGTGGCGGCGGTTTCATCTCGCAGCCGTTGGCCATTGTGGTGGTGGGCGGACTGGTTTCCTCCACGGCGCTGACGCTGATCCTGGTGCCGGTGCTGTACCGGTTGGTGGAAGGGCGCAAGGAACGCCATGACCTGATCAAGGCGCTCAAGGTGGTGCACGCCCCGGCCAATGCCGCCACAACAAGCAAGGACGCAACCGCTACGGACACAGCCGGCAAGGACACAAGCGCTAAGAGCGCCGCTCCCCAAGAGGCAAAGCCTGTAGCTGAGTTCCAAGACTGGACCACCGGCGCCATCCCGAAGGTGCGGGGCCGACGGGCCGCCGACTGACGGCGCCACAGCCCGATCAAGTCTCTAGTAGTACGACAAGCATTACGACGGCGGGGCTGTCAGCCACCTTGGCTGACAGCCCCGCTTTTGTTTCAGTTATCACGCTTTACCGTGCTTGTTATTTGCTTGTTGTCTATTGCTTCCACTTGTTGATGCGGTAGGAGTTGGCCAACTTTTCGAACGTGCCGGGATTGGCATCCCAGTAGCTCTTGTGGCCGCTGACGCCGACCCGCTGCGGCGTTCCCCACGGTGTGACGGAGAAGAGATTGACTGCTTGGATGTCCTCTCCGGCCGCGGTTTTACAGGTGAATCCCACCACCACAGCCAGTCCGCGCCGGAACTCTCGGGTCTCCGGGGTGCTGTGTTGGAACCCGGAAGCACATTTGTGTCCGACCAATTGCTGCATCAGCTCAGCAGCTGTTGCAGCTGACAATTTGTCCTCGACAGCTTGGATGGCTGCTTTTACCTTCGCCGGGTCAGAACCGAACTTGCCTTCGTCGGTTTCGGCAAAGAAGGCAAAGGCTGTGGAGATGCCATCAGCATCCAAATCTTTGGTGCCTTGGGCAACCTGCTGCATCTCCTTGCCGGTCTCGGGATCGGTGGTCTTACCGAAGGTGCCGTCGTAGTCCCACGATTTCAGGTACTGGAATGAGGACTCGCCGGTGACGAATTTCGAGAACAACGACTCTCCATCCGCTGGAATGTTGCTGGGTCCGTTCAGCGCATCCCAGCCGGCTGGCAGTGCCGTTGCACCAGCGGGCAACCCGTCTGCGGCATCGGTCTCAGCATTGCCATCTGTATCTGTTGGGGCGTCGCTCGGGGCTGATTCCGTTGCGGTCTCGGTCGCCGACTCGGAGGTTGACGCGCTCGACGCCGGCTGGCTCGCGGAGCTCGTAGCTACGGAATCGCCTTCATTTGTTCCCTTGGTCAATGCAGGGATGACCCATACAAATAGGGCGATAAGAGCAAAGAACAGTACAACGGCAACTGAACCGAGAATGATAAAGAGGGTCTTGCGATTGCCTGGCTGAGGCGCAGGCATGGGTACCCCTTGATTCGGAAAGTGACTCGGTGGCGGCGGCGCCCCGTTGTAATTGCTCATGAATGTGCCTTTCCAGGTTTCTTGTGCGCCACCAGGGCTTGAGTTGTTTCAAGCTGTACGAGTTTCAAAGCTCTACTGGTTTCAAAGCTCGACTAGCTTCAAGCCATGGCCCAGCGCGGACTGGCGGTCGTGTTCGCCTTCAACAGGGTATCGGAGCACTTCTTCGCGCCAAGCGGTGGCCAGCGTGTCGTCACCGGAACTATCCGTCCGGACAATCTATCGGCACAACCTGTCGGCACAATCTGTCGGCATGCTCGGTGGAACCCTCAATCCACCGGCAGGGTGGGCCCGAACGCCAGTTTCGGGACAAAGTACAACGCCACCGCCGCCACCAAAGCCGTGACACCGCAAATGGTCCAGACCAGCATGTACCCCTCCAACGGGGCAGCCGTCGAACCAGTGTCTGATGTCAATGAACCTAACGCCTGACCGGCCAGTGCAATGCCGAAGACACAAGAAGCAAAAGCTCCGCCAACAGTCTTCGTGGCATTGGTCAACCCGGTCGCCATGCCCGTCTGAGTCAACGGTGCAGCGGCCGCGGCAGCCGAGGGCAGCGCCGCCACCAGAGCACCGCTGCCAAGACCGGCAATCGCCATGTTGACCAAAACCTGTGTCATCGAGTCATGGAACGGAAGGAACAGCAGGTAACCAACAGCAACGAGGAAAGCCGCCGCCATCAAGGTGATTCTCGGCGTCGTCCATCTGGTGACGAGTGGGTAGAGCAGGGCGCCGATCAGCAGGCCCAGGACATAGACGCCGATCAGGACCGAGACCAGGGACGCGCTGGCACCCAGGCCATAACCTACTTCGGCGGGGTCGGTACGGGCGAAGGTGGACAGCGGTGCCTGCGCGCCTAGGACCGAGACGCCGAACAGGAACGCTGTCAGCTGCACCGGCCACATGCTGGGTTGGCGGAGCAAGCGGATGTCGATCAGCGGATCCTTGTGGCCCAATTCGTAGCGCGTGAACGGCACCAGTGCCAGAATTCCAAGCACGACCGCGGCCCACGCCCACCAAGTGCCAGGGCCGTTGATCCGCATGAATGTCAGGCCGGCGGTGATGAGCAGCAGTCCCGTAGACAGTAGGGTCAGGCCCATGAGATCGAGTTTTCCACCGGTGCGGTTCTCGGATTCGGGCACGCCGAACAGAATCACGAAGAAGCACAGTGTTACGGCGATGGCCGGGATCATCAGGGTCAGCCAGAGCTTGTCCGGCAGCGCCCCGCCAATAAATCCGCCGGCCAGGGCGCCGACAATGACGCCGAATTCGAGGCCTGCAACGAGGATGCCCGCGGACTTTCGGGTTAGCGCAGCACCGTCTGGGCGTTGGTGGGAGCGGCTGTAAATCAGTGCGATTTCCAGCGGCAGCCAGACTACGTAGAAGCCTTGGAGCGCCCACGCCGCTAGGAAAAACCAGAAGTTGGGGGCGAACGCCACACCCCAGGAGGCTGCGGCCGTCAGAGCTGTGGAGATCAGCAAGACTTTTCGGTGGCCGATCATATCGCCCAGTTTTGCCAGCACCGGCACCACCAGTGCGCTGACCATAAGTTGCGCGGCTTCGAACCAGTTGACGTCGGCGTCGTGGATGCCCAAATGTCTGGCGATGTCGGTCAGCAGGGGAGTGTAGTAGCCCTGGAGAATACCGCTGGTCAGTTCAACCAAGACCAGAAAACCCACAATGGCCGTGGCCGTGGGTGCGAGCCTAAGACCGGCGCCAGCCATGCCACGCTGCAGTGCTGCCACGATCAACCTCCACGAAAGTTGTGACTTGGATTACTTGGCCCTGTGAGCATCCTAACGGCAGGCCCTCACTGGGAACATATTGGCGCACCCGCGAGTTGGCCCATATAATAGATACAAACGCATATACCTTCCGGGGAGCCGGTTGCTAAGGAGCAGATCATGCAGTTCGGAATTTTCAGCGTCGGAGACATCACCATGGATCCGACCACAGGGCGTACCCCCACCGAACACGAGCGTCTGAAGGCGATCACCACCATCGCCAAGCACGCCGAAGACATCGGCATGGACGTCTTCGCCACCGGCGAGCACCACAACCCGCCGTTCTACCCCAGCTCTCCCTCGACCATCTTGGCCTACATCGCGGCGCAAACGGAGAAGATCATCCTCTCCACGAGCACCACCCTCATCACCACCAACGATCCGGTTAAAATCGCTGAAGACTTCGCCACCCTGCAGCACCTGGCCGACGGCCGTTCTGACATTGTTCTGGGCCGCGGCAACATGGGCGCCGTCTACCCCTGGTTCGGTAAAAACAACCAGGATTCCGTGGAACTGACAGTGGAGAACTACGCGCTGCTGCGCCGCCTCTGGGATGAAGAAGTAGTGAACTGGGAAGGCAAGTTCCGTACCCCGCTGCGCGGCTTCACCTCCACACCCCGCCCGCTCGACGGCGTTGCCCCGTTTGTCTGGCATGGTGCCATCCGCACGCCCCAGGTTGCCGAGATCGCCGCCTACTACGGTGACGGCTTCTTCGCCAACAACATCTTCTGGCCCAAGGAACACTACATCCAGCTGATCAACCTCTACCGTGAGCGCTATGCACACTACGGTCATGGAACCCCGGAACAGGCCATTGTTGGTTTGGGCGGTCAGTTCTTCATCCGTAAGAACTCGCAGGACGCCGTCAATGAATTCCGCCCCTACTTCGACAACGCTCCCGTCTACGGCCACGGCCCGTCCATGGAGGACTTCACCTCACAGACGCCACTGACCGTTGGTAGCCCGGCGGAAATGATCGAGAAGACGCTGGCGTTCCGTGACTACTTCGGCGACTACCAGCGCCAGCTGTTCCTGGTGGACCACGCAGGTCTGCCGCTCAAGACGGTCCTTGAGCAGCTGGATCTCTTCGGTTCCGATGTTCTGCCCACACTCCGCGAGGAGTTCGCCAAGAACCGTCCCGCGTCCGTCCCCGAAGGCCCCACCTTCGAGGCTCGCCGCGCCGCTGCCCAGGCAGCTGCCGCCGTCGAAAGTTCCGCTGCTTCCACAACAGGGGTGAAGTGACATGACTGCGGCAACACCAAGTCACCGCAGGCTGGCCACAGATTCCTGGGAGTCGCTGCTGACATCGCAGGTGGCCATGATGCGTGAGTTGCAGAAGGAGCCCTTGTTCAAGGAGCTGGGCAGCCGTGAGTACGACATTTTGTATCAGCTCTCGCGCTGCTCCAGCGGCTGGCTGCGACTCAACGAACTCAACGAGCATGTGCTGCTGACCCAGCCGAGTATTTCGCGGATGGTGGACAGGTTGGAGTCGCGTGGCCTGATTCAGCGCAAGTCGGCCGAGGACGACAAGCGCGGTGTTTTGATCGGGCTCACCGAGCAGGGCGTCGCCAAGCAAAAGACCGTGGGGCGTGCGCATGTGCAGCGGATCATGGAGCTGATGGAAGTGGCTCTGACGGACGATGAAATGCGCACCTTGCAGGATCTCACGAGCAAACTGCGGACATCAGTGGCAGGGCATTAGTGTCTCCGCGATGAACGCCCCGGCTAACTGCGAATAGCCGGGGCGTTTTATTTTTTGCGAGACTTCTTGATGAGGAGTCCGTGGTGATAGGTGTTGCGGCGAGGCGTTTGGCTGGGGTCGACCAGATAAGGAGCGATGAAATGAGGCGTTCCGTCGATCATTTTCATGGTCCAGTCGCTGTGATGAATCTTGGTGTGGTGATGACTACAGACGAGAGCAGCGTTCGCGATACTGGTTTCACCGCCCTCTTGCCAAGGGATCACGTGGTGAGCTTCGGTCCACGGTGCCGGGCGCATGCAGTCGGGGAACGAACATCCTAGATCCCGGGCCAAAAGGATCTTGCGTTGTGGAGCCGTGAAAAGACGCTGGGTCCTGCCGAGGTTGAGGATCTCTTGCCCTTCACCCATCGATAGATAGGTGATCTCAGGATCGCAGAGGGACTCCGCGAACAATGCCAGCGGCACGGGACCCGTAAAGGTCGTAAACGCCGTACCGGTCCCATCTCGCCGGTCCAAGTCTGTCTGGGTGGTAGTAATCATCAACTGGGTCTTCAGACCACCGTTGAGGGGCAACTTGTCAGTGCGAGCCGCCAGCTTCACACAGTCCAGGAGACCGTCGAGAAGCTTTTGCCCGTGAGTACGTGTGTCCTTGGAGACTGGATCGACGCTGTCAGGGTCTCGAGAATCCAAGCCCTCGAGAGAATCGTCCTGTCCCGGAAGTGGAATCCTCACTCCATCAATGGTCCTGGACTCGGTGGCACCAGGGCCTTCCGCTTCTGGGCTGATGAGCGGGCCGCTGTTGTTGAACAGACCACCGCCAAACACTCCACTATTGTGTGCTCTGGCGTCATTTTGACCGGAGTCCCAACCCTGAGTAGCGGTGTTGGCTTGATTGAACCAGAACCATTTCTCACCTTCATATACCGGGGCGACGGCGTCCGGCGGGGCGTGCTCTGGTCGAGGCGGAATCTCCCATGGTTTGTAAGTATTTTGTTGGTTGCTCTGTGAGTGACTGGCAGTCTGGTGTTGTGGCTTGGTTCGGGTGTGACTCACCCATGGAATTGCCTCCGCCGGTTGGTGTGAGTGCGCTGTCTTGGATATGTCCGCTCGGGCCGGGTTCAGCACCGGTTCTGTCTACTGCCCTGGCTTGATTAGAAGCATGCCCGCCAAAAAACACTGGTGTGGCTCATTACAGACCTGCCAAGCGGTAACCCCTATCGATGCGCCACATGACTGGCAGCAACCGTCGACATTGGAGGAAACATGAGCATCGTTGCCGAAAAATTCAGTTTCGTCGTAGGAATTGATACTCACGCGAAAACGCATACATTCGCGATCATCAACACCACTACTGGTGAGGAAATTGCTAACGAAACCTTCCCCGTCACCGTTCCAGGAGGAAAGCGCGCTCTTTCCTGGATACAGCGACGTTCTCAAGGAACCAAGGAAAACATCCTGCTGACGATGGAAGGTACAGGATCCTATGGCGCAAAATTCCGTCACCAGGCCACGGAGGCAGGGTTTCAGGTCACTGAAGCCCCCTTCCCTCACCGCAGATTGGGGAGACTGAGGGGGAAATCGGATGCCATCGATGCGGCGCGAGCAGCACGGGCCACGATGGGGATTCCTCTTGAGAAAGTCAGAGTTCCGCGAGCTGGAGAGGTTCAGCTGGCCTTGCGGGTGTTGACGACAGCCAGGGAATCTATGTCACGGGAGCGCACGGCAGCGATCAATTCTTTGACTGCTTTGTTGCGAGCAGTAGAGCTGGGATTTGATGCACGCAAAGCTCTCTCAGTTACCCAGATCAATGCTGTGGCAGCGTGGCGGGAACGAGAGGAGAATTTCAGCGTGCAGATCAGCCGCCGTGAAGCAGTACGACTGGCTGGCCGGATCGTTACGTTGACAGACCAATTGAAACAAAACCATTCCGAACTCCAACGCCTGGTAAAGGCGGAACATCCCGAATTGTTGGACGTTTTTGGTGTTGGTCCTGTCATTGCGGCGATCATTCTTACTGCTTGGTCGCATCCAGGGAGAGTGAGGTCAGAGGCGGCGTTCGCGGCCCTGGCAGGCACTTGCCCGGTTCCGGCCTCTTCTGGGAGCACAACCAGGTTCAGGCTTAATCACGGTGGGGATCGTCAGCTCAATAAAGCGCTCTACACCATCGCCTTGATTAGGATGCACTGGGACCAAGCAACCAAGGACTACGTCGCAAAACGAACAAGCCAAGGACGCACGAAGAAAGAGATCATCCGCAGCCTCAAACGCTACATAACCCGACAGCTCTTTCGAACACTCAAAACAGCAGTTTCACAGCCTGCGCTCGTTCCTATTCGGGCCGCCTCTACAGCCTAGAACCATGGCGGGGAAGTGTGAGGGTTTGAGGGTCCGCATCCGTGCGTCAACGGGCGTCGTCGCCCCACCTCACAATATGTCGCTGAATTTCATCGGGTGCAGGTGTCCCATCCGGGGGCTTTCCACTTCCTCGGAACTGGAACACTGCCAAGAAGTAGTCCAGCGTTGAAAATCCGGGCTGCCTTGGTGATCAAAAGACCGTCAAGGAAATCTGCTGCACTAAGGCCGTAGCGTGGCCTATTTGCTGCTGAGGTCCTGAATGAAGGCGTCGGCGCGTTTGAGATTGAGAGCAAGCTTGTCTCGTTTGTCGTTTGCGCGGTGGACATATTGGGCAAGAAGTTCCCGGGCGTCGTTGTTATCTGGATCGGCAGTCAGGACGTCTACGGTATCCAGGAGTTCTCCCATTTCTTCGAGTGTGAAGCCCAGTGGTTTCATGGACCGGATGACCAGCATGCGTTGTAAGTCTGATCCGGTATAGATCCGAAAGCCTCCGTCGCTGCGGGTTGTTGCAGGAAGAAGCCCCACTTCGTCGTAGTGGCGGATAGTGCGTTGGGAGAGTCCTGTGGCGTCGGCCAAGTCCCCGATGTGCATAGTCTGCTCGGTGGCAGCGGGTGGTGGCATATCGATCATAAACTTCTCCCTAAGTCCCTAAAGTTCCAACTCTACCCTTACGTTAGGTTAGAGTTGTAATTGTTCGGTGTATCGCCCGGCCATTCCTAGCCGAGGTAGTTCATTGCCCAGTGCAAGGACGCGCCGACCCCCACGATTCTACGTAACTGAGCGCTTGAGCGCTCTCATTCTTTTTTGAACGGAGCCATCAATGGCCACGAAAACAACTGCAGAACACCCTGTTCTGACTCCTGAGGAACGGCAATCCGTTCTTCGCACTCTCAAATCTCCCCGCCTGCTCAAGACCGAGGTCCTGGCCGGTTTGGTGGTGGCACTTGCCCTGATTCCTGAGGCCATTGCTTTTTCCATCATTGCCGGTGTTGATCCGCGCATTGGGCTATTTGCCTCTTTCACGATGGCCGTATCCATTGCATTCCTGGGCGGACGTCCCGCGATGATTTCCGCAGCGACGGGCGCCATTGCCCTGGTTATTGCTCCTTTGGTCAAGAGCCACGGGGTGGATTATTTTATTGCCGCGGTCATCCTGGCCGGTGTTTTCCAGATTCTTCTAGCCCTACTTGGTGTGGCTAAGCTGATGCGGTTCATTCCGCGCCAGGTCATGGTTGGCTTCGTCAACGCGCTGGCAATCCTGATTTTCATGTCCCAGGTTCCGGAACTGCTCGGTGTACCGTGGCTGGTGTATCCGTTGACGGCCCTTGGTCTGTTGATTGTGTTTGGTCTGCCGAAGATCACCACGATTGTTCCGGCCCCGTTGGTGGCTATCGTGGTCCTTACCTTGATCGCTGTCGTGGCGTCTTTGGCCGTCCCCACTGTGGGGGACAAGGGAGAGATGCCCGAGAGCCTTCCCTCGTTGTTCGTGCCGAATGTGCCACTGAACTTTGAAACTCTGCAGGTTATCTTTCCTTACGCGTTGGCCATGGCTTTCGTTGGGTTGCTCGAATCGTTGATGACAGCCAAACTCGTCGATGACGTCACCGACACCCATTCCCACAAGACACGCGAGTCCTGGGGCCAAGGAGTCGCGAACATCATCACGGGCTTCTTTGGCGGTATGGGAGGATGCGCGATGATCGGCCAGACCATGATCAACGTCAAGGCCTCCGGCGCCCGCACCCGCCTCTCCACGTTCCTGGCAGGAGTGTTCCTGCTGATCCTCGTCGTTGCTTTGGGGGACATTGTGGCGCTGATACCCATGGCCGCGCTGGTCGCTGTGATGATCTTCGTATCCGTCGCAACTTTTGATTGGCACAGCATCAAACCCGCCACGTTGCGCATGATGCCCAAGAGCGAAACGACCGTCATGGTTGCCACCGTGATCTTCACCGTTTGGACCCATAATTTGGCCATTGGTGTTGGTGTCGGGGTGCTGACAGCCATGGTCCTCTTCGCGAACCGCGTTGCTCGCCTGGTTACGGTGGAACGTCGAATCGAGGAACACTTTGGGGAGACAATTGCCAAGTACGAGGTCAACGGAGAACTTTTCTTCGCCTCATCTAACGACCTCTATACCCAATTCGAGTATGCCGAAGACCCCGAAAGGATCGTTATTGACCTCTACAACTCCCACCTGTGGGATGCCTCGACTATCGCCGCGGTGGATGCGATAACCGCTAAATACGCCAAATATGGCAAGACCGTCGAGATAGAGGGATTGAATGCGGCAAGCCTCAAAATGCGCGAACGCATGGGCGGAAAACTTGGAGCCGGACACTAGCTATATGCCATAGGGTTGAAGACAGGTGCGCCGGGAAGTCTGGTCGGCAATGTAAAAGTCGACCCTGATTAAAGGACTGTGCCATATGAACACTCAAGAACTTCCCAGACGTCCCCTCTTAGGGCGCGGCAGCTATGTGGAAGCCCTGCGGATCGGTGAGATCCTGCGCAAGGAAACCATCGGTGGCATCCTGCTGGTCATTGCCGCAGTCGTCGCCCTGATCTGGGCCAACTCTCCGGTTTCCGAGAGCTACTTCGCACTCCGCGACTTCAAAATTGGTTATGAACCCTGGCATCTTGAATTGAGCTTGGGGGCGTGGGCGGCTGATGGGCTATTGGCCGTGTTCTTCTTCCTTGTAGGTCTGGAGCTGAAGAGGGAAATGGTTGCCGGGGACCTGCGCCAGATCAGTAAAGCTATCGTTCCTGTGGCGGCTGCTGTGGGTGGGGTTGTTGTCCCGGCGTTGATCTACGCTGCGATCAACTGGGGAAACCCTGAAACTATCTCAGGTTGGGCGATTCCCACCGCTACTGACATTGCCTTCGCCGTCGCGGTCCTTGCCGTCATTGGCTCACACCTGCCCACCCCACTGCGCATATTTCTGCTCACCCTCGCGGTGGTCGATGACCTCATGGCGATCACCATTATCGCGCTGTTTTACACCAGCGAAATCAACACCACAGCTCTGCTGTTGACCCTGATTCCGCTAGGACTCTATGCGTTTCTTGCGCAAAAGTACCGGCGCTTCTTTGGGTTGAACCCTTCCGCAGCGTGGTTCATTTTGCTGCCTCTTGGCTTCGCCGCTTGGGCCCTGCTTCACGCATCAGGTATCCACGCGACTGTCGCCGGGGTAGCTCTCGCCTTCACCATCCCCGTCTTACACAGCAAGAAACACGGAAAACACAGCGAAGTACCAGGGCTGGCCGAAACCTTCGAGCACCGCTTCCGCCCCATCTCAGCGGGCTTTGCTGTACCCGTTTTCGCGTTCTTCTCCGCTGGTGTCTTCGTGGGCGGTATTGAGGGACTGCGTTCAGCTCTGACCGACCCCGTCGCCATTGGCATCATTGTCGCCTTGGTTCTTGGAAAACCAATCGGCATCCTGGCAGCAACCTTCCTCACCTCCAAATTCACCAAGGCGACCCTGGACCCGGAGCTCAAATGGGTGGACCTGCTAGGTGTAAGTCTCTTAGCGGGCATCGGTTTCACCGTTTCGCTGCTCGTTGGTGAACTCAGCTTCGGACTCGGTAGCCCCGCCAACGATCACGCGAAGGTCGCCATTTTGACCGCTTCCATCCTTGCCGCAGTTTTGGCGTCTATTTTGCTCGGCAGTAGGAACAGGAAATACCGAAAAATCCATGCGCAAGAGAGTATTGATGACGATCATGACGGAATCCCCGATATCTACCAGCAGAAGCAGTAACAAAGACATTGACGGATCCCATTTGTAAACGAGAACATCACACGGATTATCCCCATAGAAGTGGGATGTAGTGAAATGAAATCGCCATTTGGTCCACGCGCACCTGCTGCGGACCAAACGCATGGCGCGTAGGAAGTTGCTCGGGATGTTGATAGAGATATTTTCATGGGGAGCATCGGGCAGGGTGACTTGGTCGTGTCAGGCGGGCAGGGAACCGTGTGCTGGGGTTGCCTGGTTGTGGCCGGGGAGTGAAGCACTGAGCCAATTGTCAGGGTGTGCTTGTAGCGTCTAAACCGAAGTGGCCAACCGTCCCCAAGAGGTTGGCCACTTCGCCATTTAACAGCCTTAAGTAGTAGCCGGCTATCGGGCAAGTTCCCCGTGGCATGACATGGTCAACCCTTGACAGTTATAGAAGCATCCAAGGTCCGCTGCCATTGCATGCCTAACTTTTCTTTTGTTCCCTGCCATTCCGGTCCCGGCTGTGCTGTTGGATCGTGCCCATTCGGTCCTTGAACTTGCTGTTCTGAAGGTTCGGCAGACTCCACCGGCGGTACCGGCTCCGCAGCGTTGAAGACGCCAATAATTCCGTTCAACTGCTCAAACAAGGTTCCCTGTGCCTCACAACCCGGGACTGAGTCTCCCTCGCCGCCGTCGCTTGCCTTCCCTTC
Organism: Specibacter sp. NPDC078692; assembly: GCF_040686835.1. Lineage (NCBI taxonomy): Bacteria > Bacillati > Actinomycetota > Actinomycetes > Micrococcales > Micrococcaceae > Specibacter > Specibacter sp. NPDC078692. The sequence continues at coordinate 35,128 of NZ_JBFBLV010000017.1, read as the reverse complement.
TTGGTTCGATTGGTTCGATTGGCCCGATTGACTTGTCTGGTTCGCCTGATTCGATTGGGCGTGGTCATCGCCGAATGGCTCTGAATCTGCAGAGGAGTGCTGAGCATCAGCGCCTTGATCGTTGTTGATGCCGTTGATGCCGTTGATGTCTTTGTGCTTGTTGGGATTCGTGGCGGTGCCGATAGCGACCATGAGAGTCTCATACTGCTCAATGGTCATGTGCCCATCGAAGTGAATCAATCCACGGCGGGGCTTACGGAAAAACACACCCTGCTTCGCCAGCAGGTCACCGGGAGTCGGCTTGTGGCCATCAGGATCCGGCAACGACATAATTCGGTTTCCTGCATGTCTCAGAAAATCAGGGCCTTGCTCTTGCCCTGTCTCCACCAACGATTCCTCTACCTCATTACAAGTTTCTGCACTGATTCGATCCGCTTTGGATAGTCCACTGGCTTCCGCCACAAATTTGCCGATCATAGACGCTTGCTCAACCGATAGTTGACCCGTGAAGAATGCCTCACCCAGTACCGGTTGAGTCGCATCAGGTGCGATCTCGCCAGTGATCAGATCACGAGTGGGCAATAAAGTCTGGGATAACGCAATCCTGCGTCTGGCATCGGCGGCACTTATTCGCACGGACTGAATGAGGAGGTCCACAGTACCGTGTACGCCCATGGCCGCATATCGGCCAGCATCAACGCGTTGGGCAATTTTACCAGTAGCTTGCACTAACATGGCTTGCTGGAAACGACCCAGTTGCTCGAGGTCCTGTGACCAACGCACACACTCAGCGTCCGTAAGCGACCCCATATCTAAACCGAAGGGCGTCTGACCAGGGATCGAGACATCGCTGGCACCAGCGGATGAAGATGCAGAGCGGCCGGCGCTAAGATCCTCTACCACCACAGTCTCTGCGACCTGACGATCATCCGTAGGAGCGACGGTAGCTGCTCGAACAAGGGCCGCAGCAAGATTGAGGAGTTGGTGAATATGATCGCCAACCCTTAGATCTCCTGAATCGGATACCGGTTGTACCGGCATCCTTGCCGCTGTGTCCATATATATATTCTAGAAGAAGGTACTGACATTTCCGCTGAGATAGTGCTGCATGTGAATCCACCGGTCGCAGAACCAAGTGTGGAGGAATGGATGACCTAGCCGTGCTCCAAACACTGCATCGGAGGGCCCGCCGGCCCCGGATTATGCATAGTTGTGGATAACTTCTGGCAGGTAAGCTTTCCCGCGTGTACCTTGGTAGGAAGCCACAGAGCAGCCACCTCAATGACGAGGGCGCTGTCCACTCAGCACCACGGGTAGGGGCCGGGCATGCAAGATAGTCACAGCAAAGATCGGCATCGGGACGCCGCGACGATGACAGCTAACTGCCATCGTCACCGTTCACAATTGCACACTTATGCCGTAGCCATCTGCCTTGCCATGATGATGTCTCTCGTTGGCTGCACGTCGACACCCACGGACCCAAGCACCAGCGCATCAGCTCCGGAAACCAGCAGACCTGCAACCAGCACAGCCACGTCGACGTCCACGGCTGAACAGCCAACTCCGCCGCCGACTACTGCTGCCGTCTACAAACCTGCTACTGCGGAGGGCCCGGCTCAAAACGTCCCGGTCCCAGTTCTGCCTGAAAAGGCAAAGGAATTCAGCAAAGACGGCCTCCTTGCTTTCGCTGAACATTGGTACAGCACCCTCGGCTATGTCTTCGAAACAGGCGACCCGGGGCCCATGATGGAAATCAGTGATCCTAGCTGTAAAACTTGCCTCTTCATCAAGGAACCAGTCGAGAATTGGTACAAAGAGGGCGGATGGGCAGTTGGCGGTCAGATGAACATTCTTCAAACGACTAGTCCCTTCAGTGAAACCACAGACGGGTCCTATCAGGCAATGTTGCTGGTGCGCCAAACCAAAGTTAGCTACTACTCCGCTGATGGGACACTCACAAAAGACCACTCTCAAGCCATTGCCCGAACCAATCTCGTCGAAGCCGTTTATACCAATGACGGCTGGATCGCCAAGACGGCAGAGATTCTAAAAAAGAGTTAGCTATGTCGGTGTATCGTCTACTTCTTTCAGCATCCTGCACGGCAGTGCTAATTGCCACATTCTTAGTTCCGGCGCGGGCCTTGGCCGCTGTCGATACGCCCGATTGGGATGGCACCGGAATTATCGTGGATAGCCGTGATCAGACGGATGCAGGAAACTTCGAGCCGCTGGCGCCGTCTACCGAACCTGGAGAAACAACCCAGTACGAGTATCGGTTCGCTTGTACAGACGGTGACAGCCTTGTGTTTAGCGCTTGTACCGAACTAATGCTGGAATGCTCATCCGGTGCAAGTAGCCCTGAGGGTAAGCCTGGAACAGCCATCTACTGGTACTACGCCGACACAGCCTTTGATCCACTCATCTGGACATTTCATTCAGGCCCAGTCTGCATCTACGACGAGCAACCCAGGGACCTTCTCGCTGAGATCGCCGGGCAAATAGCTACCGAGTTCCAGCGCACCCCAGTAGTAGCGGCCGAATTCGGCAGCCAACCAGGACCACACACCCTCCGCGGCAAAGAAACCAACGTCTGGGCCACAGCCAGTACACAAACCTTCAACCTCACCATGCTCGGCCAAAACGTCACCATCACCGCCACCCCAGTCGCCTACACCTGGAACTATGGCGACGGCACCATCTGGGGACCAACACCCATTCACGGCGCACCCCTGCACCAAGACCGGATCGGCGAACAAACCCAAACCAGCCACATCTACACCGAAACCGGACGCCTCACTATCAGCGTCACCACCCACTTCGACGGCACCTACACCGTCAACGGCGGCCCCGAACTATCCATCCCCGGCCAAGGCAACATCCCCTCACCAGCCCAACCACTCACCGTCTGGCGCGCCGAAACCCACCTCTACGCTGACGACTGCATCGTCAACCCCAACGGCATCGGCTGCTAACCCAGTCCCTGCAGCAGTTCGCGGTAAAACACCACGCCGGCCCCTAGGGAACTGATCCGTACTCGTTCGTTTACGGCATGCAGAGAGCCACGGTCCGATACGTCCATCAGCAACGGTGAAAATCTATAGACGGCTGAAGATATGGCGGTGAAGTATCGTGAATCGGTGGCCCCGGTCTGAATATAAGGCGTCACCACCGCATCGGGATAGGACACCGAAACCGCTCGGCTCAACAGTGCAAATTGTTCGTTGGAGAATGAGGAAATCGGCGAGGGATCGTGGCCAGAAATTACGGTCAGCTCCACCTCTGGATCGTCAATGATGGCCTGAACCCGTTCAACCACCGATTCAACGCTCTCCCCGACAGCAATACGGATATTGGCATTCGCACGAGCGGTAGATGCGAGGACATTGGACGCCTTGCTCCCTTCAAGCATGGTCACGGCCACAGTGGTTCGGGTCAGGGCCCGGGTTTCATCGCCCACAACGCCAAAGGCTTGAGTGAGCAGTCCTTTGAAGGCCCACAGGTTTTCCGTCACCAAGCGCAGAACAAATCCGCTATTCGATCCAATGCGTCTCATCATGTCAGCAATGGGATCCGGCATAGAAGCAGGAAAAGGCGACTCTTCCAAAGCCACAATGGCCTGCGCCAAGCGCGCGGTAGCACCCATCCGAGGCGGTGTTGATGCATGCCCGCCGGCACCCCTAGTCAGGAGTTGCAAATCCAGGATGCCCTTTTCAGCCACACCGATAACGGCCGCCGGAGCCTTCAACCCCGGAAACGCGTCAACCGCTACAGCACCACCTTCATCCAGCACCAACCACGGCTTGATCCCCCGAGCGGCCAACAGTTCAACGGCTGCTTGGGCGCTGTCACCAGCAGTCTCTTCATTGTTACCGAAAGACAGATAAACATCGTGCGCGGGCGAAAATCCCTCCGCCAGCAGAGACTCAATCGCATTCATAATCACGACCAGGGCGCCCTTGTCATCAAGGGCGCCTCGACCCCAGACACACCCGTCCTGCTGGTGTCCTGAGAAGCCCGGGTACGTCCAGTTGTCGCGGCTGTCCACGGGAACCACATCGTAGTGGGCCATCAACACGGTGGGCTGTGCCACCGCATTCGGACCGTTTCCCGCCCACCTGAACAACAGCGCATGGCCGTTGACAAATTCTCGGCTCAAGCGGGCATGAACCATCGGGTACAGCCGGGCCAAAGCATCGATGAAGCTGGTGAACTGCTCCAGTTCGATCTGGTCTCTCGCGCTGGAGAAAACCGTGCGGTAGGTGATCAGTTCACTGAGCTGATCCGCTGCGGACTGCGCGTACTCCACACCAATTTCGGCTGAGTTCAAGGTGGCACCAAAGTCGCCAGTAGGAGTACCAACCCCAGCCCGGAAAGCACGGGCACCCATTACGGTCACGGCCCCAGCCAACCCCACGGACACGGCTGCTGTAACGGCACGACTGAGCAATTTCCCGGTTCCTTTAGGCATGCACGGATTCTATGCCATAAGTCTGCGTTGCTACCCGGGCACGCAGAATCTGTTCCGTTACCGCGACGGCGAGCGCCCAAAACCATCTGATCTACACCGAAAAGAAACCCTTGTGTAAACACTGCGTGAACAGTTGTTCCATAGAACCCATTCTCATGGACACGGTGTTCATGGTCACGTACGCTAATTTTTGTGATCCTAACGACGCCAGCCCAACAGGCTGCAGAACAACCTCTTCCGCTACTGATTCTTGATTTCGACGGCACCGTCTGTCTAGGCGATGGCCCGGTTCTTGCATATGCAGACGCCGTCGCTGAACAGATTCCAGAAGCATCCCGCCCTGCACTTCGGGAAGGACTGGATGCCTTTCTCGCCGAAGACCCCAACGCCCCCGCCTACAAGGACGGGTACGCAGCGGTGGCTGCCCTCGCTGCCGAAATGATCGATTCGGACGGGCTCCACCGGGCGTACGCCGAAAGCCGAGAACGGCTGGCAGCAGGGACTGTGGAGATCACCGCACCAGAAGGGTTGGCCGAGTTTTTGGACAGCCTGGCTGGTGTTGCCTTCCGGGTTCTGCTGACCAACGCTCCACTGATTGGCGTAGCAGAATCACTGGCCACCCTGGGCCTGACTGACTCCATTGACTTGATCATGCCCGACGCCGGCAAACCAGCCGGGTTCTCTGGCCTTCTTCCCGTCCTGCTTGCAAACAAGGCCCCATACGAGTTGCTCAGTGTTGGCGATGTCTGGAGCAATGACATTGATCTGCCATCGCGCCATGGCTGCGTAACTGCCTTCATTGACCGCTTCAACCACCGCACGGGCACGGCCTCGGTCAGCGCCCCGCGGATTGAACTGCTGTATGACGCAATCTCCGCCTGGGCCCACGATCCAGCCGGTTTCAGCTCCACTCATCAAGGCATTTCCACCCCCTCTTCAGAAAAGGCACCTCTGTGATCAAGAATCGTTCAAAACTCGCAGCACTGGGAACATTGGCTCTGGCCAGCATCCTTGCTCTTTCGGCCTGCGGCGTCAGCCAAGACAGCGCTGACTCGGCGGCAAACGGCACAAACGGGGCAACAAGTTGTGTCGGCACCAGCGACGCTTCCGCCATCGCCCCTAAAGAATTGACACTTGCGCTGGTTCCCTCCGGTGACGCCAAGAAGCTCGTTGACACAGTCAAGCCGCTGGAGGAAGCACTAAGCAGCCGCTTGGGAATCCCCGTCAAGGGTGTCATCACCGCCGATTACCAGGCAGCCGTAGAAGCCATCGGCTCCAATCAAGCACAGATCGGCATGCTCCCGTCCCTGCAGATGAGTCAGGCCTGCGACAAGTATGGCGCCGTTCCCGCCCTGCAGACGGTCCGCAAGGATAAGTCCAGCTACGCTGCGCAGATGTTCACTAACAATCCTGAGAAGTACTGCACCGACGCCCCCGCTGCAGGACCCAACGGCATGCTTTACTGCAACGGAACTGCATCAGGCAACGGCCCCGCCGGGCTCGATTCAGTCGCCAAGGTCAAGGGCGCTACCGTGTCCATGCTCTCCCCCGCCTCGCCTGCCGGCTACATCTTCCCCGTTGCCGCCATGAAGAACGCCGGGATTGCCATCGAGGATGTCTCCCCCATCAAGGTCACTGCCAACGATGCCTCCGTGCTTGCCGTGTACAAGGGCGATGCTGAGGTTGGCTTCAGCTACTGGGATGCCCGTGAAGTGGTGGCCAAGGACAACCCCGATGTTGGCGAAAAGGTAGTGGTCTTCGCCCTAACGGATGAAGTCCCTAACGACGGCATGTCCATCTCCAGCAAGCTCAGCTCCGACTGGCAGACCAAGATCGATGAGGCCATGCTCGATTTCGCTGGTACCCCTGAGGGCGTCAAAGCACTGACGGCGATTTACCAGATCACCGGCATGGCGAAGGCTGATCCGGAGAGCCTGCGCAAGACTCAGGAAGCAGCACGCTCCATCGGTCTGGGCTGACAACCCGGCCTACCGGCGCTAACCAGCTCAACTCCACACCGAGTCACCAATGTCCCGCCCTCACCTCGAGGTGCGGGACATTGGGCGGCACAGCAATAGAAAGCAGATCCCATGGAGCACACCGCGGCGGATATCCGTTTCAGCGATGTATCGGTGACCTACCCCAATGGCTACACCGGCCTGAAGAACATCAACTTGAACATTCCAGCCGGTGAAATGGTAGGAATCGTGGGCCTCTCCGGCGCCGGCAAGTCAACGCTGATCCGCACCATCAACGGTCTGGTCCCCATCACCAGCGGCAGCATCAACGTCGGCGCCCATCAGCTCAACGGCCGCGGCGGCACCCAGCTTCGGGGCAAGGATCTGCGAGAATTGCGCTCCAACGTGGGCATGGTCTTCCAGAGCTTCAACCTGGCCAAGCGCACCACCGTGCTCAACAATGTGCTCATGGGCAGGCTCTACCACTCCCCTGCGTGGCGCACCCTTTTGGGCGCTTGGAAGAACGACGACGTCGAACTCGCCATGTCTGCCTTGGAACGAGTCGAGATTGTGCCCAAGGCTTACGAAAAGGCCTCAAGCCTCTCCGGCGGCCAGCAACAGAGAGTGGCCATTGCCCGAACCTTGGCGCAGCGGCCCCAGGTGATCTTGGCTGATGAGCCTGTGGCATCCCTTGACCCGCCCACCTCCCACGTGGTGATGCGCGATCTCCAACGCATCAACGCCGAGCTGGGCATCACCGTTGTGGTGAACCTGCATTTCTTGGACCTTGCCCGTCGCTACAGCGACCGCTTGATCGGCTTGCGCTCCGGGGAGCTGGTCTTCGATGGCGCCGGAGCCGACGCCGATGAGTCCGTCTTTGAAAACATCTACGGCCGCTCCCTGACTGCTGAAGACGTCCTAGGCACCAAGGCTGAACTTTGAGCGCCTCCGTCTCACCCGCCCCGCAGCCCCGGCCGCAGACCCAGCGCCCCACCAAGCCGCGCCACGGCGCAAGGACGGTAGCCGCCGTCGTACTTCTGGTGGCAATCACCATCTGGGCCGGGATCGGTGTGCAGGTAGATCTGCCAGCCATCGCGGCCAACTGGCGCAACGCCACCACCAACATTATTCAACTGCTCCAGCCCGATTACGGGTTCTTTCCCAAGACCATTCCGGCTCTGCTGGAGACCCTGCAGATGGCCGTGATCGCTACGGTGATCGGCTCGGCGCTGTCGCTGCCGCTGGCATTTTTGGCATCGCGGGCCACAAATCCTCGGCCCAAACTGCTCGCGGGCGTGCGGTTCGTGATGAACATGATTCGCAGCGTGCCGGACATCTTGTTTGCCTCGATCCTGGTGGCCGTGGTGGGTGTTGGCGCGCTTTCGGGCATCATGGCGCTGGTGTTGTTCAATATTGGCATCATCGTGAAACTGGTCTCGGAATCGCTCGATGGCGAGGACGCTGGAGCGCAAGAGGCTGCGCTGGCGGCCGGTGCCAGCTGGCCCAAGGCCAACCGGGCGGCCATGTTGCCTCAGATTCTGCCCAGCTTCGCATCTCAGGTTTTGTACACCTTTGAGCTGAATATCCGCGCCTCAACGGTCATTGGTCTGGTGGGTGCGGGCGGCTTGGGCATCCTGATTGACAACGTCCGCAGTTTCTTCAGGTACCACGAACTGTCACTGATCATTGTGGAAATCCTGGTGCTGGTCTTGGTGCTGGAATCACTGTCCGCCTGGCTACGAAAGAAGTTGGTGTAGCGTGGCGACACTCATCACCCAGCAGCAACCCCAGCCCAAACCCCAAAGCACAGCACGGCCCGTCAAACCAACCTCTAGACTGCGCACCACGCTGTGGCTGCTGGTTAGCATGGTCGTGGTTGCCGCGTTTTGGTCGGTGGATATCAAGTGGTCGGCCTTGGCCGACTTCCCCACCCAGCTGATCAAATATGTGGGCCTGATGTTGTTCCCGCCGGACTGGAGCAAGTTTGGCGAGGCCTTCATGGCCACCATTCTGTCCGTCCAAATGGCGTGGATCGGCACCGTTTTAGGCATCATTATTTCCTTCCCGCTGAGCTTCTTGGCGTCCAGGGGCCTGGCTCCGCGCGCCGTCAACGCGCCCCTGCGTTTCATCTTCGCCGTGATCCGCGCCGTGCCTGAAGTGGTCATCGCCATTTTGATTCTCTCGGTCACCGGGCTGACACCATTCACCGGCGCCCTAGCCCTGGCTGTCGGATCTATCGGCACCTTGGGCAAATGGGGTTACGAGGCTTTCGAAGGCGTGGACCCGGGCCCCAAGGAAGCCGTCCGCTCCACCGGCGGCGGCACCTTATCCCTGATCCGTTGGGGCGTGTGGCCCTCCGCCGCCCCGGAAGTCCTCTCCTTCTGGCTCTACCGCTTTGAAATCAACGTGCGCGCCTCGGCCATTTTGGGACTCATCGGCGCCGGCGGTATCGGCAAGATGCTCCAAGACAACGTGCAGTTCCGCAATTGGGACGCCGTGGGCATGCTGCTCATCGTGGTAGTAGTCGTCACCATGGTGATCGACCAAATCTCCGGCGCCGTCCGCAACAAACTCATCCACGGCACGTGGCGCGCCCCTAAGCTGGCGTCATGACCACCCTGCGCATCCTCCATCTCAGCGACACCCACCTCATGGACGCAGGCGTGCTCCACCAGGGCACTGTGGATACCGTAGCCGCTTACAGTTTTACCCTTGAGTCCTTTGCGAACGCCGGTCCCCTGGACTTGGTAGTGCTTTCCGGAGACGTGTCCGACGACGGGTCCCCGGCTTCCTACCGCACCTTGCGTTCGCTGACCGGAGACTTTGCAGCCCGGCACGGTGCCGTGGCCATCTATGCCATGGGAAACCACGATCAGCGCGCCGGCTTCCGTGAAGTTCTCGGTAATGGACACCCCGACTCCGGCAGCGGCTCAAGCAACAGCGGCTCAAGCAACAGTGGCGCCTTGTCCGGCGTCGAACTTGCCGCACAAGCACCCATCGTGGGCATCAGCCATGTGGCCGGGTACCGGATCATTACCGTAGATAGTTCGGTACCTGGCCGCACCCACGGCTATGTTGACGATGAGCAGTTGGCATGGCTGCGCACGGAGATGGCCACAAGCTATGGGCACGGCACCGTGGTGGTCATCCACCATCCTCCCGTGGAGCCGGTGACCGCCCTGCATCATGGGATCGAGCTGATGAATGCTGGCCAGCTGGCCGAGGCGCTGGCCGGGACAGACACGGTTGCCATTCTCAGTGGTCACTACCATCACCACCTCAGCGATGTGCTGGCGGCAGGGTCTTCACGTATTCCGGTGGTGGTGACGTCGGGGATCGTCAATTCCAATGACGTCATGGCCGCCCCGGGCCACGAGCGGGCGGTTGCCGGCAGCGGCGGTACCATTATAACCATTAGCGCGTTCCCCGGAACAGCAGCTGAACGCCAGAGTCAAGTAGCCCCTGCGGGTTCGCTGGCCCGAGTGCGAACGTTGCCGCTACGTTTCGTGTTGCCTGTGAGCATTAGACCGGAGGTAGTTTTTGATCTGGATGGCTCAGAAGTTGAGCGTATTTCGCAGCTGATTTCCGCTACTCGCGCCGAGCGCTCACAGAAAGGCTAGCTAGTGATTGAGCATGCTCCCGGTCAGGTTGTGGCCCATATCCGTTCTGCCCGTCCTTCGCTATTGCCAGCCGAGCAGGCCGTGGCTGCCGTGTTCTTGGCGCACACCCAGAAAATCGTGGAGCTCTCCTCCCAACAGGTAGCCGATTTGGCTGGAGCGTCCCGGGCCACCGTGGTCCGTACCTGCCAGAGTTTGGGCTTTTCTGGGTACCAACAACTGCGTGTGCTGTTGGCCCGCGACGCCGGGTATGCCAGTACCGATCAGCGGCCCAAGGTAGTTGGTGCGCCGGGCATGGTGGCTGACACGTTTGTCCAGGTGGGCCAGGCCGTGGCCACCATGGCTGCGCTGCTTGACCCCGACGCCGTGACTGGCTCCGTGAAAGCTATGGCTCAAGCCGGACGAATGCTGGTGGTGGGCAATGGACTTTCCGCCCCGCTGGCTGCCGACATGGCTTCGCGTTTGAGTGCCATTGGCCGGCCCGCGGAATCCTCATTGGATGTGATTGGTCAGCAGATCTCGGCGCGGCTCCTTGCGCCGTCGGACCTCTTGCTCATCATCAGCGGAAGCGGCGCCAATAGCTCCAGCCTGCGGGTAGCCCAGGCAGCCAAGGACGCCGGGGCTACCCTGGTGGCCATCACTGCTTTTGCGCGCTCGCCCTTGGCCGCCATGGCGGACTTCTCGCTCGTGGTGGGCATGGGGGATCTAAGTTTTCGTGAAGAAGTGACGGTGACCAGCAGAATCCCGCAGACGATTCTGATGGAGGGTCTCATCGCAGCCCTATCGGAAGAGTTGGGCGAGAAAGCTAAGGCGGCCAAAGCCTTGGCGTTGGAAGTCATCAGCGGAAACCTGGATGAATGAGTCCGAACAGGGCTGAACAGCACGTCAAAGTCAACACTCCCCCAGCAAGAGGTAGGATGTCCTCATGACTACTGCGCCGTACCGCCTTGCCCGTGTCCGTCCATTCGATGCCGTGGAGGCTCCCCTGGCCGAGCAGTTCTTTGTCCGCAACGACGCCGCCGAATTCGACAGCCCCGAAGGCCGCATCTGGCACGTTGTGGAAACACCGTTCCCCGCCTCCCCCGCCAACCAAAACAGCGTCTTCCGCGACGGCTGGACCCTAGGCGCCACTGTCTCCGAAGACCAGTTCACCTTCCTGGCCCCGTGCGCCCCCGTCAATGTCTTCGGGATGGCCCACAACACCGGCGCACCCGGCCGAGCCCTGCCCCCGCAGGCTTTTCACAAGGCCGCCAGCTCCGTGGTGGGCCCGGGCGATGCCATCGAGCTGGGCCCCGGCGCTGGCTACGTTGACCCCGAGGCTGAGCTGACGATCGTGGTGGGCCGCCTCGCCAAGAACCTGACACTCGAGACCGCCCGCCGCGCCATTCTTGGCTTCACCATTGGCAACGACGTCTCCGACCGAGACGCCCAAAAGTCGGACGAGCTCTGGCTCAGCGCCAAGAGCCCGGACACCTTCACCCCGCTCGGGCCGTGGATTGTTGTGGGACTGAAGGACGACGGCGTGGCCATCAGCATTGTTCACAACGGCACCGAGCTGACCCCCGCCACCAGCAACGACCTGGGCTGGGGCGTGGATGAGATCCTGGTCTACCTGAGCAGCTTCCTGACGCTGCAGCCCGGCGATGTCATCATGACCGGCTTCCCCGCCGAATGCCGCCAAATCACCCCCGGCGACGAGGTTATCGCCCGCATCGCCGGCATTGGCGAGCTGCGTAACCCCGTGGTGGCCGGGCTGTAGTCTCGGTGATTCCGCCGATCCGAAAACAACTCACAGGCAACACACTCGGTGCTAGCTGGGTGTTCCCACATGCAGCTGGCAAGATTTAGTTAACCATGGCAACAACAGCACCTCCGGATCCACACCCCGTCGAGCCCCTCACCACGGGCCGCGGGGTTTTCGGTGCGCTCAAAAACTGGTGGCACACCAACCCGGTGCTGGCCGGACAGTTGCGCGGATTCGCCGTGGTTGCCGTGATCTGCACCGTCATCTCCATGACTATTTTTGCCAACCTGCGCCCCTACACCGGCACCCAGTGGGCCAACGTCATCTCCCTTGTGCTGTGTTCAATCCTCAACACCGAGCTGAACCGGCGCATCAGCTTCGGCGTCAATGGCCGCCACCTGTGGTGGCGGGACCAGCGTCGCGGGCTGTGGGTCATGTTGCTGGCGCTTGCCATGACCGGCGGCAGTCTGTGGGTGCTCCACCAGGTTTCCCCGAACGCTTCAATTTGGGTAGAGCTGGTGGTGATTGTGCTCGGCAACGTGGCCTCGGCCGTGACCCGCTTCCTGCTGCTGCGCTACTGGATTTTCCGCCGGGTCCGCCACGGCAGCGCCGCCAGCGCGAAGTAGCCTCCCGGCCCCTGTTCGCAACCCGGGCTTTGCCCCTGTAAGTCAGCCCCGGTGTTCGTAGGTCAGGCAGTCGGCGTTGTCTGCGCCCGGACCCACCCTGACCGAATCGGCGGAACACATCAGGTGATCGTGGTGGGCGCATTCGCCCGCCGCCCGTGGACATGTTTGGATGAGAGAACTCTCAACCGGGCCTCATCCACCCCTCACCTTCATACGAAATGATTGAACCGTGCACATCCGGCGGGCCCAAGTGGACGCCGTGTCCAAGGACCTCAGCGCCCGCGAATTTGCCCTGGCCGAGGCCCTGTTCCGGCACTGGAACCAAGTGCTCTCCCGCGAACAGCTACTCTCCCAGGTGTGCGGCTTCGACTTTGACCCGGGATCCAACGTTGTGGACGTCTACATCCGCTACCTGCGCAAGAAGTTCGGCCCCGAACGGATCGAGACTGTCCGGGGCATGGGCATCCGCCACCTGAGCATGAGCAAGTACTGTGTGGGCATCGCCCTGCTGCATCCGCACCTGCCGGCCAACCGTTGGAACCGGGTGCTGCGCAACCACTTCGACTGGGACAGGGCGCCCTCCGTGGCTGGCGGCGTAGAGCTGGCGGCTTAGCATCGCGCCCCGCTGACCAGCCTCGGGAAATGCGCCCGTTCCCCACAAATGCGCCCGGTATACGGGGCGCATTTGTGGGGAGCGGGCGCATTTTTTATGTGCCTGCCCTGCACGCCCGTTTAGCCCAGGCGCAGCATCCGCGCGACGGCGGCCGCCAGTTCGGTGGCCGCCGTTTCCAATGCCTCGGCCGTGACGTCCGGGCCAAAGCTGAACCGCAGCGCAGTCTGCGCCACGGTGCGCTCGATGCCCATGGCGCTCAGTACGGCCGACGGCTCATCGGAACCCGCCGCACACGCCGAGCCGGAGGAGCACACGATGTTCCGTCTCTCCAGCTCCAGCAGCACCGATTCACCGCTGGTGCCCGGGAAGCAAAATGAGGCCACATTCGGCAGCCGGCGCGTGCGGTGCCCGGTCAGCTGCGCGGCGGGGATGTCCGCCAGGATGCGCCGGATGAAGTTTTCCCGCAATTCCGTGACCCGTTCCACGGCGGAGGGCCGCACCGCTTCGGCCGTCACCAACGCCGTGGCCAGGGCCACGGCAAACGCCACATTCTCGGTGCCCGAGCGGTTGCCGCGCTCCTGCCCGCCGCCGTGGATCAACGGTTCATAGAGGGAACCACCCTTGACATAGAGCAGGCCCACGCCCTTGGGCGCGCCGATCTTGTGCCCGGAAAGGCTCAGCGCCGTGACGCCCAGCGCCCGGACATCCAGGGGCAGCCAGCCGGCAGCCTGGACGGCATCGCTGTGCAGCGGCACGCCCGCGCCTGCTGCCGCGGCGGACAGCGCAGTCAGGTCCTGAACCGTGCCCACCTCGTTGTTGGCGTACATGATGGAAGCCACCGCAACATCACTGCCAGCCACGTTACCGCCCGCAACGTCACCACCAGCAACATCACCGTCAGCCCCGTCGCTGGACGCAGTGCCGGAGCCCGAGGGGCCTGCCAGCATCGCGGCAAACACGTCAGGATCGACCAGCCCGTCGCCGTCCACCGGAACCAGTTCCACCTCAAAGCCGTGGACGCGACGCAGATAGTCGGCAGATTCCGCCACTGCCGGGTGTTCCACAGCGCTGATGAGCACCCGGTTCAGCCGAGGATCCCCGGCGCGGCGGGCCAGGGCAAGGCCCTTGACGGCCAGGTTGTCGGCCTCGGTGCCCCCGGAGGTGAAGGTGAGCTCGTCCGCATGGGCGCCCAACGCCGTCGCACATTGTTCCCGGGCCCGAGTCAGGGCAGCTGCGGCAATTTCTCCCAGCTCGTGATGGCTGGAAGGGTTGCCGAACTGGTTGGTCAAAAAGGGGAACATGGCCTCGATGACCTCCCGGCGGACTGGTGTGGTGGCGGCGGCGTCGAGAAAAATCACGGCAGATCCACTGAGCCTTGCTGCACAGGTCCGGCCAGGTCCACCGCGATGTCCAGGCCCAGATCCAGAGCCCGGACACTGTGGGTCAAGGCGCCAACGGAAATGATGTCCACTCCGGTGCGCGCGATCCCGGCGATGGTGGACAGATTCACGTTGCCGCTCGCCTCCACCAGCGCCCGGCCGTTGACCAGCGCCACGCCTTGGACGAGTTCGTCGTTGCTGAAATTGTCCAGCATGATGGTGTCCACGCCGGCCGCCAGCACGGGTTCAATCTGCGCGATCGAGTCCACCTCAACCTCAAAGTGCACGGCGTGCGGGAGCTGGGCACGCACGCCGGCGAGCGCCGCGGTCAGCTTGCCAAGATCCCCGCCGGTCAGCACAGCCAGGTGATTGTCCTTGGCCAGCACGGCGTCAGAGAGCGAGAATCGGTGATTGTGCCCGCCCCCGCAGCGCACGGCATAGCGTTCGAGGATACGCAGGCCGGGGGTGGTCTTGCGCGTATCGGTGACCCGAGCCTTGGTGCCAGCGATCAGGGCCGCATATTCGGCGGTCTGGGTGGCGATGGCACTCATCCGCTGCGTCAGGTTCAGCGCGATCCGTTCCCCCGTCAGCACGGCCCGGGCCAGCCCGGTGACGGACATGAGTCGGTCCCCCGCCTCAAAGCGGGCACCGTCGGCCACCAACTGCTCAACCCGGGCGTCCGGATCCTGCATGGTCATAGCGGCACGGAAAACGTCCCCACCGGAGAAGATGCCGCGCTCCCGAGCCACGAGCCAGGCGGTGGCTTGCGCATCAGCTGGCAGCAGCGTCGCGGAGGTGATGTCCCCGTACGGCGCATCCTCAGCAAAGGCCCGCCGCAGAATCTCGGCCACCGCGGTGTGTGGCAGCTGTGGCAGGGCTGGGATGGCGGTTTCGTTCACGGCAGTTTCGTTGAGGACAGTTTCTTTCAAGACAGGCACGACGGCGTTCATACTGTTTCGCTTTCACGCTGGGGTTCGATGGTGGTCAAGCGGGCGTCGGGGTTCACCCAATGGTTGGAGTCCCGGGTAGCTGAGCCCAGAGGAACATCTGGTCCCTGCGGGAAATCCGCGCGGTAATGCGCACCGACAGAGTTCTCCCGGGCCAAGGATGCACGCACCAGGAGTGCTGCCACGAGTTGCAAGTTCTGGTCCTCAAGCTCTTGGCGCAGGGAGCGCGTTTCGGACCCAGAGTGCCCAACACTGTGCAGTGCAGCTTCCTTGTGCAGTGCAGTTTCTACCAGCTGCAACCCCTTGGTGTCGCGCACCACCGCGGCGTGCTGCCCCATCACGTGCCGCAGCGTTTCCCGGCCCAACCCAGCAGGGTGGTTCCGGATCCTCTCAAGGGCTGTGGCGGCGTCGTGCGTGGCGGCGTTGAACTTCATGGACCAGGCATGCTGGTCCGTGGAAGCTTGTTGGTCCGGCGAGGTGAAGGCAGCGACGGCGCGGCGGCTGAAGACGAGGCCTTCGAGCAATGAGTTGGAGGCGAGGCGGTTAGCGCCGTGGACACCGGTGCAGGCCACTTCCCCGGCGGCGTAAAGACCCGGGACGGTGGTTCGTCCGTACAGATCAGTGGTCACTCCGCCCATCCAGTAGTGAGCTGCGGGAGCCACGGGCAACCAGTCGCGGCGCCAGTCGAAGCCGAGCTTGGCTGTTGCTGCGTCGATCGTGGGGAAACGTCGGGCCAGATATCCGGCGCCGTTGGCTTCCTCGATTCCGCTGGCATCAAGGAAGACATGGGCAGGGCCTTCCGGCTCACCTGCGATCCGAGCGTTCTCCGCAAGGGTTCCAAGATGAGCGGCAATGCTGCGGGAGACCACATCACGCGGGGCAAGATCGCCTTCCGGGTGGTAGCGGGCCATGAACGCCTCACCCTTAGAGTCACGCAGCACGGCCCCGGCCCCGCGCACGGCCTCGGAAATGAGGAAGTTCTGCCCCACCGCGAGCGCCGTTGGGTGGAACTGGAAGTATTCAAGATCGGCCAGCACTGCGCCCGCGCGCCAGGCGAGAGCTACGCCGTCGCCCGTGGCAACGTGCGGGTTGGTGGTGAATTCAAAAAGCTGCCCGGCACCCCCGGTAGCCAGCAGCACCGCGTCGGCGGCCAAGGTCTGGCGTTCGTCTGCTGAGTCTAGGTAGGCGATGCCGGCGATTGGCGCACGGGGAAAGGTACCGCCGTCGTCCGCTTCAGAGTTAGCCGCTTCAGGGTTAGCGGCCAGAAGCTCCGTGGCGAAGCTATTCTCCAGGAGCGTGATCAGGCCCAGCGCCGCCTGCTCGCGGATCGCGGCGATCAATCCATTGGCGATGGCGGCTCCCGTGGCATCCCCACCGGCATGCAGGATCCGAGCGGCCGAATGAGCACCCTCCAATCCCAAGGAACGGCGCCCGCTAGCGTCACGGTCAAAGCGCACACCGAAACGCTCGAGAGCTGCGATATCGGCGGCTGCCTCGGTGCACAGGATGCGCACGGCCTCTGGATCGCACTGACCTGCGCCGGCCTTGAGGGTGTCGGCGATGTGCGCCTCCACGGAATCGCCCGGGGCAGCTTCCCCCTCGGCGAGCACGGCGCAGATTCCACCTTGGGCGTGATGGGTGTTGCTTTGGGCCAAGGTGCCCTTGGTCAACAGTGTCACCCGCGACCCTGCCTCGGCGGCCAGCAACGCACCGTAGAGTCCGGCAATTCCGCTACCCACAACTACCAGATGCGAGTTAGTCATGCGCGTACGGATTTCTTGGGCTGCACCGTCTTGGGCTGGGGTTTGGCGGCGAGCATCCGTTCCAGCGCAATGCGGGCATTGACGGCGGTGGTCTCCGGAACCGTGATCTGGTTGCGGACCTCGCCGGCCACGAGCCCTTCGAGGACCCAGGCCAGGTAGCCGGGGTGGATGCGGTACATGGTGGAGCACGGGCAGATGACCGGATCAAGGCAGAAGATGGTGTGCTGCGGGTACTGCGCCGCGAGCCGGTTGACCATGTTGATCTCGGTGCCGATGGCGAAGGTGGTTCCGTCAGGTGCGGCCTGGATGGCCTTGAGAATGTAGTCGGTAGAACCAGCTTCATCGGCCGCGTCCACCACCTCCATGGGGCATTCCGGGTGGACGATCACACGAACGCCCGGGAAGTCCACGCGGGCCTGCTCGATCTGCCCCACCGTGAAGCGCTTGTGCACTGAGCAGAAACCTTGCCACAGCACCACCTTGGCGTTGTCCATGACCTCGGCGCTGTTCCCACCCAGCGGCAGGCGCGGATTCCACAATGGCATTTCCACCAGCGGCACACCCATGGCCTTGGCCGTGTTGCGCCCCAGGTGCTGATCCGGGAAGAACAGTACCCGCTGGCCGCGCTCGAAGGCCCACTCCAGCACGGTCGACGCATTCGAGGACGTGCAGACAATGCCACCGCGCTCTCCACAGAACGCCTTCAGCGCGGCTGAGGAGTTCATGTAGGTCACCGGGATCACGGGTACACGGCCATCGGCGTCGGGCTCGGTGCCGTAGAGCTCTTCCAGTTCCGCCCAGCAGGCCTCAACCGAGGGCAGATCAGCCATATCGGCCATGGAGCAGCCGGCGGCCAGGTTCGGCAGGATCACGCTCTGCTGCGGACCGGAGAGCATGTCAGCGGTCTCGGCCATGAAGTGCACGCCGCAGAAGACGATGGCTTCGGCTTCCGTACGTGTTTTGGCTGCGTTGGCGAGCTGGAAGGAGTCGCCCACGAAGTCGGCAAATTGCACCACCTCGTCGCGCTGATAAAAATGCCCAAGCACGACGACGCGTTCCCCAAGTTCCGCTTTGGCGGCAAGAATCCGGGACTCAAGTTCGGCATCGGAGGCGTCCTTGTACTCCTGCGGCAGCTGACCCTGCACCGGGGTGGCAGCTGGAGCTTTGTCCTCGTTGGAGGCTCCGGGGCCGTAGCCGGGAGTGCCGGCGAGCGCCTCGGCCAGATCGAATTCCCAGGGGCCCTCGGCCAGATCGTCATCGCAGCTTTCCTGCGCGCGGCCCGGCATTCCTGGCTGCGGAGCTGGATTTTGAGCGTTGCGTTGGGTCGCTTCGGCTTGTTCGCGGGTAATGAGCTGGATGGTGGTGTTCACGGATGTCATGGCTTGCTCCAAGAGTGTGAGGCAAAAAAAGAATGGGGGTTTTTGGTGGGCTGGGGCGGTTACAGGTGAGGGGAGGTTTGCTAGCCGGGCGATGAGAGACGAGACGGAGGATGTCCTGAAGGGCCGGCGTCGTTAGTGCCACTATCCATTCCGGTGTACCGGTAGAGGCGCGGCGGTCGGTGCTTGCCGCCCTGTTGAAATTCATCGGTGGGTTCGATGAGAGCAGTCTGCTTGAGCTGACGGCGGAAGTTGGCGGGGTCCATGGTGCGGTTCAGGACGGCTTCGTAGACCTCGCGGACCTGGGCCAGGGTGAATTTTTCGCCGAGCAGGTGGTAGGCGATGGAACCGTATTCCATCTTGTTCCGCAGCCGCCACAGGGCGTAATCAACGATCTCGTTGTGGTCGAAGGCCAGCTCCTGCAGTCCGTCGGCGCGGAACCAACCCACGTTTTCGGACTCCTGAGCTAGCTCGGCCTCGGTGGGCTGCACCAGCGCCCAGTACACGATGGAGACCACGCGCTGGCTGGGGGAACGGTGCAGACCCCCGAAGGCGTAGAGCTGTTCAAGGTAGCTCGGCGCCAATCCCGTGGTGTCCTGCAGGTCGCGAGCGGCGGCATCCTGGAGGGAATCAGCCTGAGTCAGGGGCCCTCCCGGAAGCGCCCACAGGCCCTTGAACGGTTCTCGAATACGACGAACCAGTGGAAGCCACAAGGTGGGCCGGCCACTCTTTTCACTGGGACGCAGGGCAAAAATAACCGTGGATATTGCTAGAGCAGGCGGCTGAGCCAAGCGTTCACTGACGTTTGCAGCTGCCACAAATGGGGTCCGCTCCATGCCCTGCACCCCACTTTCTATTGATCAACATTAGTTAGAGTCATTATGACTAAAACTGATTCTACGACGCTTTGCCACCTTGAAACAAATTTCCGCAGCGCAGCGACGACGCAGCGCAGAGACGATCTAGGCGGATTGCACTGCACAATACAGATTCCTTCCAGACCTACCACTACTTCCCCACTACTTCCGACTTTGGCCAGCTGCTCACATGGTGGATAATGCTTGACGGGATCACACTTTCCCCCGCACTCTTTCGAACGCGCAGCGCGCATTTCCAACGCACGGCACACAGCCGCCGGTTCCACTAACGAAGGCCAACCCTTTCATGACCCAACAATCCGCCCCCACCGAGGCCACAGTGGCCAAGTCCGGCCTGGGCACCTCGCTCAAGCAGCGCCAGCTCACCATGATGGGCTTGGGCTCGGCCATTGGTGCTGGACTGTTCCTGGGCTCGGGCGAAGGGATCATGCTGGCCGGCCCGGCCGTGCTGGTTTCCTACCTGGTTGCCGGCACGCTGATCATCCTTGTCATGTGGGCGCTGGGCGAAATGGCCGCCGCCAATCCGAACTCGGGCGCCTTCTCCGTATACGCCGAAAAGGCCATGGGCAAAGTTGCCGGGGCCACCGTTGGCTGGCTCTGGTGGCTGCAATTGGTGGTAGTGATTGCGGCAGAGGCCTTAGGTGCTGCACAACTGCTCGTCACCGTGTGGCCGGTGATTCCTGCATGGGCCCTGACACTGATCTTTATGGTGGTCTTCACCGCAATCAACCTGAGCAGTGTAAAAAATTACGGAGAATTTGAATTCTGGTTCTCCCTGCTAAAGGTCGCAGCCATCGTGCTATTCCTGGCGTTTGGCGCGGCCCTGCTGCTCGGCTTCATTCCCGGCGCAAGCTCTCCTGGACTGGGCAATCTGGTCAACAACGGCGGCTTCGCCCCCACCGGCATGGCAGGCATCGCCTCAGCCCTGTTCATTGTGGCCTTCGCCTTTGGCGGCACCGAAATCGTCGCCGTTGCCGCCGCCGAAACCACCAATCCCTCCCGCAGCGTTGCTGTCGCCGTCCGCACAGTGGTTTGGCGAATCCTCGTGTTCTACGTAGGCTCCATTTTCATCATCGCCACCGTTCTGCCGTGGACAAGCGAGGCCCTGAATTCACCGTTCGCCGGTGTCCTGAACTACGCCGGACTGCCTTGGGCTGGCACCGCCATCACACTGGTTGCAGTAGCCGCACTGCTCTCAGCACTGAATGCGAACCTTTACGGCGCCTCGCGCATGATCTACTCGCTGGCCGATCGCGGCGAGGCACCTCGCGTGTTCAGCGGTACCAACAAACACTCCGTACCGGTCGCCGCCGTGGTGATCTCCGTAGCATTCGGCTTCGTCACCGTCGTGTGGGAATTCTTCTACCCCGACACCGTCCTGCGCATCCTGCTCAACCTGGTGGGCTCCACGTGCCTCGTGGTCTGGGGTTCAGCACTGCTGTCACAGTTCATCCTGCGCCGCCGAGCCGACAAGGACGGCACGCCCCTTCCGCTGCGCATGCGCGGATTCCCCGTCCTGACCCTGGCCGGGCTGGTGTTGCTGCTGGCCATCTTCGTAGTGGGCTTCAGCGATGCTGTCAGCCGTAACCAGCTGCTCAGCACCTTCGGTTTGGTGGCCGTGATTGCCCTCCTGAGCTGGCTCGCTCCCCTCTACCGGAAGCAGCGGGACGCAGCGCGCCAGTAACACTGCCGCTGCAGGCCAGTTTGGCACGGCAGTGCACCTTTGTTTTCGCTATGGTTGACGTACGACGGCGGCACAGCCCGCCGCGGGAAAGGTTCCCCCATGTCTTCCCTAGGTAAGCACACTGCTACGGTGTCCCCGCACAGCATTGAAGGCTCCCAAGCCGGGCTCAACGTGGTGGTTTTCGACGCCGAAAACCTTGTTCCATTGCCCCCCGTCTTCTTGATTCACGGCTTTGCCTCCTCCGTGGCACTGAATTGGGTCAAGACCGGCTGGATCAAGGCACTGACTGGGGCTGGGCGAAAAGTCATCAGCGTTGATTTACCCGGCCACGGCCAAAGTTCAGCACCCTACGATCTTGACTCCTACACACCCGGGAAGATCCGTGCCGACCTCCTGCAGATTCTCATTGATACGGGCATCCGCCCGCTCAAGGAGGGCGACCCCAGCAGTGGTGTGGACCTGATCGGCTATTCACTCGGGGCCCGTCTGGCCTGGGAATTTGGCGCAACCCAGCCCGAGCTGGTGCGAAAAATGGTGCTGGGCGGACCCAACCCGGAAGATCCGCTGGCAGATTTTGATCTGAATGCCGCCCAAGACTTCCTCAACGATGGAACCCCCATTGCTGACCCCTCCACGGCATGGCTGCTAAACATGGCCCAGGTCATCCCCTCCAACGACATCTTCGCCCTGCTGGCACTGATTCAGGCCGTGAAAATGGAGCCCTTCGACCCAACGGATGCTGTTCCTCGGATGCCGCTGCTGCTCGTTGCTGGCAGCTTGGATGAACGAGCCCGCACCATGAATCAGCTCGCAGAGCTCAGCGGCAACGCACAGCAAATGGTCATCGAAGGCCGCACCCACAACAACACGGTGACCTCACGTGAGTTCAAGGATGCAGCACTCAGCTTCCTGGCGTAGCCACCGCCAGCAATGTGGCAGCCCGCAGGCCGGTTACGACTTGCGGGGGCGCAGCACCACTACTGAGACCATGCCCAGCACAAACAGGGCTGTCGCGGCGGCAATGGGGACCACGAACGCTGCCGAGTAGCCGATGCTCTGTGCGAGCGAGCCGGACACTGCCGAGCCGAGCGCGGTTCCTGCCACAATGCCGCTGGACAGCGCGGTCATGACGGTGCCCATCCACTGCTGGGGGGCCACCACGCTGCCCACGCTGAAAATCGAAACCATCACGGGGCCCACCGGCAGGCCCATCAACAGCAACACCCACGCCATCTGTCCCAATGATGTCGGAACCAAGAACATGACCGTCGCTGCGGCCATCAGCCCCGCAATCGCCACCCAGCGCCACGGGTAGCTGAATTTCTTGGGCCAGTAGGCCACGGACAATGCAGTGAATGCGGAGCTCAACCCCATGATTGCGTACATCAGCCCGGCCTGGTCCACTGAACCGTGAACACCGGTGAAGGCAGTCAGCGCCGTTTGGGAAGACCCAAAGAAGGTGCCCATGGCCAGCATGCCGGCCACGGGGACGGCAACTAGGAACCAATTGGGCTTCTCCTTGGCCACATAGCCGGCGTTGCCCACCATGCTGCTGGCCGCGACCCTGGGGCCCACCACCTCAACGGTGCGGTGCACCGCAAATAGGCTCACCAGGACGGCCGTCATGACGGCGGCAATGGCCAGCGGCAGCCACGGTGCCACGAGCGAGGCCAGCAGCCCCACCAGCGCGGGGCCCAGGACAAACGTCACCTCGTCGGCTGTGCCTTCGAGGGAGAGTGCCGTGTCCACGGCCGGGCCCTGCTCCTTGGCGGGCAGGCGCTTGCTCAATGCCATCCACCGCACCCGGGACAAAGGCCCCACCTGCGGGGAGGTGGCCCCCACCAAAAGGGCGGCGACCATCACGGCCAGGGTACCGCCGTCGCCCATTCCGGCGCCATTGGTGGACAGGACCGTGTAGCTGAGCAACACCACGGCCGCAAGCAGCAACGCATTGACCACGGCCAGCACCAGCAGCACCCGCTTCTGGCCCAGACGGTCTGCGAGGAAGCCGATGACCGGCGCCCCGATTGCGGCGCCCACGCCCACAGCGCCCGCGGCGAAGCCGCCGACGGCGTAGGACGTGCTGACGGCGGTGACCATGGTGAGTACACCGATTGTCTGCATCGCCAGCGGCACCCGGGCAAAGAGGCCCAAGGGGATGTAGCCGGCACCGGCGAGCCGGGGCAGCACTGAATAGCGCCCACCCTTGACGGCGGGGGCTGTGGGGGTATTTGTGGAGGGTGTGATGACTACTGCTTTCACATGTGTCGCGGGCCGTTGCCTGTGCCGGTCCCAATCACCGGTTTCGTCAAGCAACGACCCGGCAAGTCTACCTGCTCACGGCGAGGCGGCCCCCGCCATTCTCAGCTCCACGGTTGATCCGTTGCGGCCCTTGTGTACGTGCAGGTGCAGGGGTATGCGCTGTTTCATCTCAGCAACGTGGCTGACCAGGCCAACCATCCGGCCGCCGTCGCGCAATCCCTCCAGCGCATCCATGACCTGTTCCAGCGACTGCTCATCGAGACTGCCAAAGCCTTCGTCGACAAACAAGGTTTCAATGTTCAATCCACCGGATTCGTGCTGCACCACATCAGAGAGTCCCAAGGCCAGCGACAGTGAGGCCATAAACGATTCCCCGCCCGAGAGCGTGGCCGTGTCGCGGCTGATCCCCGTCCACTCATCGACCACTTCAAGGCCCAGCCCTGCCTTCTGGTTCCCCTTCTTCGCATCGCTGTGGCGCAGGGTATAGCGGGCATCGCTCATCGTGGCCAGGCGCAGCGAGGCGGCCAACGCCACCTGCTCCAGCCGCGCGGCGAGAACGTAGCTGCTCAGTGTCATCTTGTACCGGTTGTCTCCACCGCCGCGCACGGCATCGGCGAGTCCCGCCAGCAACTGGGCCCGCTCCCGCAACGGCGCAACCTCGTCCTCCAACGTGATGAACTGCACCTCGGTGCCCTGCAGCTGCGTGGCGGCGCGGCGTGCCATGCCCCAGTCCAGCGATGCGGCTTCAGCCTCGGCCTGTGCCGCAGCTGCGTCGTGAACCAACTGTTCAACCATGGCACCATCGGGGGCGGTGATGCCCTCCGCCGCTTCCGCCGCGGCCTGCACCACCTCGGGGGCTTCCAACCGGTCCGCATTGACGGCAGTTGCCTTGGCATGGTCCTTGAGCTGCCGGTCCACGGCTGCAGCATCGGCCGGGGATAGCAACGCCGCGCGCACCTCCTCCGCATTGGCGAAGGCCGATTCCGCCAGCGCCTGCTCCATAGCGTCTGCGGCTTCCTTGGCCGCCTCCGCTGCGGTCGCCTTCCGCCGCAGGGCAAGAAGCAGCGCGGCGCCTGGCTCCTGCGCCTGAAGGAGTGCCTCGCGCCGCTGTTTCAGTGAGCCGTAGCCGTTGCGGGCCTGGGTCAGGTGTTCGGTGAGTACGGCAATTTCCTGTGCCAGGGCGGTCCTGCCCGCCGTCAGTGATGCGGCTTGTTCCGCTGCTGCGGCACCATCCGTCCGGGCCTGTTCCATGCGCGTATTCAGCGTTGCTGCTTCCGTGTCCAGCGCAGCCAGCTCGGCCACGGACTCCGTGGCAATCTTGAGTTCTTGTTTTTTGAGCTCGACGGCGTCCCGCGCCTTCTCGAGATCCCCGGCACCTCCGCGTTCGGCCAGCACGGCGAGGGTGTTCCGCGCCTCCGAGAGGCTGGTGCGGGCCTCGTTCACTGCCGCATCAGCTGAGTCGGAAGCCTTCTTGGCGGACTTTTCCGCCTTCACCAGGTCCGCACCGGTGCCGGCCAGTGGCGACGGATCCGGGTGGATGGTGCTGCCGCAGACCATGCAGGGCTGCCCATCTTCCAGCGTTTCCGCCAGTTGTCCGGCCGCCTGGCTGAGGCGTTGATCCATGGCTGCCAACCATTTTTCCTTGGCCGTCACTGCGTACTCGCGGGCGCTGGTCTCGGCCAGGGACAGCCGCTCCACCACGCCGCTGTGCAAAAGGTATTCCTCAATGGTTGCGACAAGCGCGGCGGCGTCTTTGGCTGACTGGGCGCTTTGGTCAACATTGTGTCCGCCGTCCCGCAACTCGTCTTGGCGTGCCAGCACCTCACCCAGCCTGACTTTGGCCGCTTCCACGGCGGTTGTCTGTTGCTCCTGCTGCTCGCGGGCCAGCGCCAGGGCCTTCTCATTCCGGGCCAGCTGCGCGGTCTTTTCCCGGTGGCGTTCCTCGTCAGGAACTGCCGCTTCAACCGTGGTCAGCTGCTTGGTCAGTTCGCGGTCGAGAGTTTCAAGGTCCGCTGTGGTGGCCGTTGCTGCGTCTTGTCCGAGCAGTTCCGAGGCCACTGGATTCGCATCGACGCCAACTGCAGCAGCGTCGGCTGTGGAACGGGCATGGGTGTTCTCGGCGGCAGTCTTGGCTGCCGCACCCACCACGCCGGACAGCACTTGGGCCTGGTGGTGCCGGTCCTGCCGTTCCCGCCACCGGGACTCCTCTTGTGCGAGTCCCAGCAACCTTGCTCGTTCGGCGACGGCTGCGGCCAGCGCCTGGTGCCGGCGGCTCCGTTCCTTTGCCGCACTGACGGTTTCCGCCAACGCCACTGCGCGCAACCGGGTCACTTCGGCGTGGGATTCCGTGCGTGCCACCGCTTGTGCGAGTCGCTGCTTCAGGGCAGCAAAGAGCTCGCGCCCCTGCAGTTCGCTGAGGGACAGCTCTGCGTCGCCGGGCTCCGCTTGGTCCGCCTGGTCCGCCTGGTCCACTTGATCTAGGGTCACTGTTTCACTGGCCAAATGTTCGGCTTCGCGAGCCAACACGGGCGAACTGTTGCTGCGGGCCACCTGTTCTGTGGTTTCCAGTGCGCCCAGTCCCGCGGTGACAGCGGCGTTGGCTTCCCTGGCGTCCACAGCCAGACGGGCTTCCACACCCTGGTAAATATCGGTCCCGAATAGCTTTTGCAGCAACGCTTGCCGTTCAGTGGCAGTGGCGCGCAGGAACGCGGCAAAGTCGCCCTGTGCCAGCAGGACCACCTTGGTGAACTGCGCCATGGACATGCCCAGCAACTGGTGGATCTCGCTGGCTGCCTCGTCATTGCGGGTCGACTTCACTTCCCAGCCGTCAGCAGTTTTCTCCCGCAGCTGGGTGCTGGCCTGCTCGCGCGTTGTCCCTGTCCCGCGCTTGACCGGACGCATCCACTCGGGTCTGCGCACCACTTCAAGGCACCGGCCGCCCGCAGTGAATTCGCACAGCACCTCCGGGGCCACGCCTTCTGCTGCGTGGTGACTGCGCAGCGCGCTGGTGCTGCCGGAGCGAGATCCGGGCACTTGCCCGTACAGGGCGTAGGCAATGGCATCGAGGATGCTGGTTTTCCCGGCACCGGTGGAGCCGTTGAGCAGGAAAAGCCCCTGCGCACCCAACTGGTCAAAGTCAATGATCTCCCGGCCCGCAAACGGACCAAAAGCCTGGATTTCCAAACGGTGGATTCTCATTGCGCTGCCTCCCCTTCCCGCACGGAAGCCAAGGCTGCGCGCAGGAGTTGCTGTTCGTCGTCGTTCGCGGCGCGGTGGCGCACATGGTCAAGGAATCCGCAGCACAGCTCCAGTTCATCCGTGGCCTGGGCAATACGGGATCCGTAGCTCTGTTTGTCGGCCTCACGGGCAACCTCGGGCGCAAACATGAGCACCAGGGTGTGCGGGAATCGTGTGCGCAGCCGCTCCATGGCCAGTTCCGGTCGGTCATTGTCCGTGAGGGTGATTTGGCAGAAGTGGTCCTCGGCGCCGGCCCATTTTTCTTCGACCAGCAAGTCCTCAAGCTTTCCTGTCAAGATGCTCAAAGCCCGTTCCGGGGCCCATTCAACCTTGGTGACTGCGCCCAGCCCCGCTTCAGTGATCTCCAGCAGCCAGGCCCCCTTGTTGTGGGCCGCCTCGGAAAAGGAATATGGCAGCGGCGAGCCCGAATAACGCACCGTGTTGCTGAGCCGCTGCGGGCCGTGCAGGTGCCCCAGCGCCGTGTAGCTGAAGGGGTCAAACAGGTCCAGCGGGACCGCGCCCACTCCCCCGATGGACAGCTCCCGCTCGCTGGCCGAGGTGATGCCGCCACTGGCGAAAGTATGGGCAAGGACCACCGATGGGGTGCCAGGCGTGCGGGTGGCGAGGTCGGCAGCAATGAGCTTCAGCGCGGCTTCCGTGACGCTGAAATGCGTGCCGTTTTCCACACCCAGTTCCTCTGCAACCAGCCGGGGTTCCAGGTAGGGGATGCCGTAAATCGCCACCACGGGCCCATCGCTACTTTCGTTCAGTGGCAACAGGATGGGCGTGTCCAGATCAGCGATGCGGGTGCGCAGGTGGACGCCGGCGCTCTCGAGCAGCCGGCCGCCAAAGCCGAGTCGGGTGGCCGAATCGTGGTTGCCGCTGGTGACAATCACTTGCACCCCTGCCGCATTGAGCCGGGCCAGGATGTCGTCAAAGAGGTTCACGACGTCGACACTGGGCAGGGCGCGGTCGTAGACATCACCGGCGACCAGGACGACGTCGACCTTTTCCGCCGTGACTGTCTCCAGGAGCTGGTCGGCAAAGCGCCGTTGTGCCGCCAGGGTTCCAACGCCGTGGAACGACCTGCCCAAATGCCAATCTGAGGTGTGCAGAAGCTTCATGCTTCCAAGGTATCGGAGGGCACCGACATTCAAAGACCACGAACTGCCGGTCGCGGGGTCTGAGCGGTACGCATTGATTACGCCGTTGCTGCCCCAGTCATTGGCGAAGGGCGTTGGCGTGAGCAACCTGCGCGGGGAGGCCCAACTCGATCATCGCGGACTCCTGCTCATCGGCGGTGATCCGCCGATGGATGATGGTGCGGCCCAGGATCTCGGTGAGCTGGGAGGCGACGAGAACGCCGACGTGGCGGCGATACCTGGAGCGAGCGCCGAGAAATTCTGTAGGTACGCGTTCGCCCGCAGCAGCGTGTACGGAACCCCGGACACAGACAGGGCTTGCTCGATGCGGTAATGGTCGCGGCGGCGACCGACTCGGGCAGTAGTGACGAGGATCATCTCCTATCCTCCGTCGCGAGTCCTGCGAGGACCTTCTGGACCTCGTCCGGCCCGTGGAGGCCGATCGAGGCGCTCGGAGTGGTGCCGGCTGAGATCGCGACGGCCACCCTACCGACGTCGACTGCATCCACTGCGCCTTGTGCGCTCCGGGTGGTGACCGGCCCAAGGACCAGCGAGAACACCCGACGGGACTCCCCGCTCTCGGCAGCAGCGACGCGCTGCATCATCAGCAGCGCTGCCTGCTCCATGCTCACCAGACCGCTGCCGGGAACCGGCCACGTCGCAGAATCACCGACAACGACCACGTATGCGCCCTTGGCCTTCAGGTGCGGAAGCGCCGCACGCAGCACCGACATGTGCGTGGTCGCGAGCCCGGTGAACGCAGCGTTCCAGTCATCCTCGGTGATCTCCGCAAGAGTGCGTCCTTGCCACCAACCACCGATCGGCGCGACGACGGAGTCGAGTCCGCCGCGGGATTGCACGACCTCCCGAACGAGATCTTCGGCGCCGGCAAAGGTGCTGTAATCGTGCACGATCAGATGCAGGTGCTCATCCGCGACCGCTCCCAGAACGGCTCGAAATTCGGCCGACCGCTCTTTGGACCGGGTCGGGACGATCACCTCCGCGCCAGCAGCGAGGAACGCGCGCACGACCCCCTCCCCCACCGCACCGGTTCCGCCGGGCACCAGGACTCGGTGTCCGGTCAGATCGGACGTGGTCCATTGAGTTGCTGTCATCAGGTCTCCAAAGCTTGAATACTATTCGTTGCAATCACCAACGTTGGTAGTTGCATCCGTACGGCAAACTCGTTGGTCAATGCAACGGTTACGATGAACATATGACGGATATTGACGAGACAAGGCCGCCGGCCCGGCTGCGGGCGCCCGCCCGGCTGCGAGCACTGGTGAGCTGGCAGATAAATAAGTTAGACATCGTAGGCGCGAGACTGACCGGGTCGCGAATGCCTGCCGCGGGACGCTACGACTTCGCGGTCTTGGCCGCCCTGGAGGAATACGGTGCCCTCAGTCAGGCCGACCTCGGCCGCCGGCTCGGACTGGATCGCAACAGCATCAACGGCATCGCCACCCGCCTCGACGACAGGGGCCGCATTGTCCGGGCGACGGATCCCTCAGACCGTCGCCGGAACACCGTCGCGATCACACCGGCCGGGCAGCAGTATCTCGATGAGCTGCAAACCGCCACCGACGCCACCCAGGCAGAACTGACAGCGAACCTGTCCGCTTCGGAGAGGGAGCAACTGCGCACGCTCCTGGCCAAGGTCCTCGAAGCGCACCCCACGCCGCCCGGCTAAAGAAACACTCAGCGGAAGCCGGGTGCGTCAGCCAGCGCCCGCAGCCGCGTCAATCACGTCCGGGCCGATCGCGTGATCAGAGGGCTCGATGAGAATAATCGTGCAACTCAAGCGATCCCCTATGGTGCGCACAAGGTTCGTGCCGTACGGATGAGTACGGATGAGTACGGATCACCATCGAGTCCAGCCCGGATCAGCGGCGGGTTTTCTCCACTGTCAGGGCTTCGACGGCGGCGATGTTGGCCAGTTTGGCCCCGTAGACCACTGCCACGAACAGCAGCGCGCAGGCCAACAACGCCATGATCATCTGTGTGCCGGGCGCGTCCAGGAACAACAGCCCGGCCAAGGAAATGGCGGCCGCGGCAATTCCGCTGACCCACATGGGCTGGACAGCCGCGGCATGCCCCGCCTGCCAGGTTTCCTCGCTGACCATGGTCTTGGCGGTGCGGATTCCCACCAGCGGATTCTTCCTGATTTTTCCGGCGGCACACGCATGGTTGAGCGCGGGAACGCCCAGTGAGCAGGCGGCAAGAAAGAGCAGAGAGAAGATCAGCATGCTTCAACCTTAGCCGTACACAAAACGCTCCCCCACTGCGAGAGCGTTGGGTCAAGCTATTTCTTGGGGGCGTCGAAGAAGGCTTGGGCGTCGTCGACGGGCTTCGTCAACGTTACAGCCGGTGCCGGGGCGGCAACTGCTGCCTCAACATCACTGGCGGAAGCGTCCGTCACCGCAGCCGCGGAAGAAACAACGGCGGCGGAGTTGGCGGAGGGGGCACCGGCGTCGTCCATCAGGGGCGCGGCGGCCACCTGAGCGGGGGCGAAGGACCGGTAGATGGCGGCGGCCAGGGCGGCACCAAACAGCGGGGCGGCCCAGAACAGCCAGAGCTGGCCGGCAACCCAGGAATCGGCCAGGAACACCACGGACGTGGCGCGGGCCGGGTTCAGCGAGCCATTGCTCACGGGCATGGTGATGGCGACCGCGACGGCAAAGGCCAAGCCAATCGCAACCGGGCCCAGGGTGGTCTTGTTGCGGGCGGAGCTGGCACCCAGGAGGAGCCCGGTCAGCACGGCTACGGCAACGATCTCCACGATGAGGACGCCAACCATGGGCACCTGCGAGGGAGAGTGAGAGTCAAAGCCGTTGGCCAAGGCACCGAAGAGTTCAGGCGTGGCAGGGGTGGCACCGGCGGGCATGACGTTCATCAAGGCGAGCCACACGGCCGAGGCCAGGACAGCGGCGACGGTCTGCGCCACAATGTACAGTCCGGCTGCGGTGAATTTCAGCCGGCCGGCCACAGCCATGCCAAGGGTGAACGCCGGGTTGAAGTAGCCGTTGGTGACGTGCCCAAAGGAAATGATGGCAGCCACCATGGCCAAGCCGTACGCGAACCCCACCGTGGAGCCGGAACCGCCTGAGCTGAAAAGTGCCGTGCCGAGGCCGGCAAACACGATGAAAAAGCTGCCCAGCCCCTCAATGGCCACTCGGGTGCTGAGCGGGTAGGCGTGTACCGGGGCCGTGGCCGTTCCGGATGAAGTCATGGTGTGTAAATCCTTCGACTGGGAAACAAAACTGGCAAACAAAATGGGGCTGCTGCGCTGTGCTGCGGGGGTCCGGGACGTTGGGAAGCGGGGCCCTGGGACGCTGGGGCCGGCTGTCAGGCCAGCGGGCTTACATCCCAAGCGCCAGCGCACACACGGTGGCGGCAGCCAGAGCAACTATAGCGGCCAAAGCTGTGCGTAAGATAAGAGCCGGAACCGCTATGTGAGACTCCGTCTCCAGGGCGCCGACCCCGGCGTGGAGCAGACGGATCCGCATTACGGCGCAGAACACCAAAATGATGGTGGTCACGCAGGCGATGGCTGCGCAGATCCCTAAACCCACTACCTGAGCGGCGTGGCCATCGGCCAACGCACCGGCCCCGCTGCCGGTCAGTGCTTGAAGCCAGCCCCGCCAAATGAGGATGTCGGCCACCACTGCGCTCATGATGGTCCGGCGCCACGACAATGCAGTGCGTTCGGGCTGCAAGCCGGGGTCCCGGACAGGGGCAACGGAGGGAGTCATGCTACGGCTTGACCAGAATCAGCACGGCGAAAATGATGGCGGCGAGCGAGACAACAACTGTCATGCCCAGCATCAGCCACGAGTGCGGCAATTCCTGGTCGTTGCGCATGGCCTGTTCCTGGTGGGCCCAACGGCGGTAGCTGACAATAGCCAACACCGCACCAATCACCGCCAGCACCATGCACAAGATGATACGAATCATAGGCGGCGCAATTTCAGGGGCCAGCTGGTCGATCGCCACGGCACCTGCCAACAGTGCCAGCGCGGTGCGCACCCAGGCTAGAAACGTGCGTTCATTGGCCAATGAAAAGCGGTAGTCGGGTGTTTTTCCGGTCCGTCGCCAGGCGGGCTCGCGCATGGGTCTCCTTATTCTTGGGCGGGGCTGTGGTTCTGGGTGGCGCTGCGTGTGGTGTTCGCTGGGTGGCGACCCTTTGCAGAGCGGCCAAATGCTGGTGGGCGCTAGAACTCGCCGCACCCTAGAGTCTACTGGGCACCAACTCACCCAACGGCGCCCCACTCCCATGGCCCGCGGCTGCCCCGGAACAACGCTAAATTAGAGACATGACAACTCGCTTTCACACCCCTGTCCCCGCCGACTTTGCCAGCCGTATTCAGGGCACCCTCATGGGCGGCGCGCTGGGCGACGCGTTCGGCTACCTGGTGGAGTTTGATTCGCTCACCGAGATCCGGGCAAAGTTCGGCTCGGCCTTGCTGGTGGATTTGTCTCAGGCACCGGGAATTGCGCACTTCTCAGACGACACCCAGATGACCCTGTACACGCTCGACGGCCTCCTGGACGTACTGGAATGGGCCAACAACGGCATCAGCGCCGACATCAACGCCTGCCAGTGGCTCGCCTACCTGCGCTGGCTCAAGACCCAGGGCATCGAGGCCGCCGGTCATGCCCCCGAGCAGGCACCTCGTTGGATCGATTCCCAGAGTGTCCTCCACCATCAGCGCCACCCCGGCAACGCCTGTGTTACGGGTCTGGCCACCGGCGAGATGGGCACCGTTTTCCGCCCGGTCAACCCCGATTCCAAGGGCTGTGGGACCGTCATGCGCTCGGCCCCCTATGGCCTCTTACCCAATGTTGATGCGGAAACCATCTACAAGATCAGCTCCGACGCCGCATCCCTGACTCACGGCCACCCCTCCGCCCGCCAGTCCTCCGGGGCCTTCAGCTGGCTCATCCACCAGCTCGTCGTTGGTGGGCTCCCGTTGCGTGCGGCCGCCGAATCCACCCAGGCCCGCGCCATCTCGGAGCCTTCTGCGGATCCGGAGCTGCTGGCCCGGCTCGAGTCAGCCTTGAGCCTTTCCGGCGCTATGTCCACGACTCGTTCCACGCACGACGGCGGACTCTTGTCCGGCGATTCGCTCACCGATGCACTGGGGCTGGGTTGGGTAGCCGAAGAAGCTTTGGCTGTTGCGCTCTACTCCGTCTTGGCCACTGAGGCGACGGCAGGCTCCCCGGTAGATCATTTCTTGGCCGCCATCCGCCTCGCCACCAACCACAGTGGGGACAGCGACTCCACTGCCTCTATTGCCGGGAACATCCTCGGTGCGTACTACGGAGAAGCTGCGCTGCCGGCGTCGTGGTTGACGCTGTGCGAGGCCCCTGCGTTGATCCGCCGCCTCGGAGCGGACTTTATCAAGCTGACCACCGGGGAATAGAGCTGGCGTTCGTCCTCAACGGCTCCGATAGCTGACGTTGGCGCACTCGTCGCAGATCCCGGCCGGGATGAAGCCGCGGCGCACCAGCACACCAAAAATAATGCATCCTAGGCACAGGCCAATGAATGCTTCCAGCGACGCGGCCACCAGCAAGAGCGCCATGAGCGCCCAACCGAGTAGGGGCGCTCCGGTCAGCAAGAGGATGAACGCGGCGACGGACATGAAAACACCCATGCCTTGAGCGAAACGCTTGGGTGGGCCCGGCACCAACTTCGCGCGGCCGAAGCGCGGAGCCAGAATTTTCACTGACAATTGTGCTGCCGGGGAGATTCGCGGACCAAAGGCTAAGCGCAGGATGAACCCGGCGGCAATGACCCCCACCAACCATTCCCACTGGGACAAGATGGCTACCAAGGTCAACACCACCACGATGCCCGCCGTGCACCGCGCAGCATATTCATTGACCGGATTGGGAAAGGCAAAGACGCGCTTGAGCAGACCGGCCGGCGCCTGCGGCACGGAGTCCTGGACCGTGAATTCGGGTTGGATGAATTCTGTGGCGGCGGGAATGTCAGTGAGTCGGCTCATAGGCTCAGAGTAGAACCGCCCACCGCGCTTCCCCTACGTTTGTTGCGCCGCATGACGAACTGGCGACGCGGAACGCGCAGGCACGCACAGGTGCGTGGGCAGGCACGCACAGGTGCGTGGGCAGGCACGCACAGGCATCAGTCAAAGGTGCCGGTCCGCCGGGGAACCGTCCCGGTCCAGCAGTGCCAAACACCGGGCAGGGGCAATCCGCCGGTAGGAGCTATCGAGCAGTTCGGCAATTTCTTGCCAGTCAAGGCGCCCGATGCGCAGGTCCAGTCCCACCCAGCCGTACGGCCCAATATAGGAGGGGATGTAGAAGCGCTTATCCGCCAAGAGCGCCTCGCGTTCATCAGCCTCGGGCAGAATTTGGACTGAGGCTTCACGTGGCTGGCCCTTCTGTCCTTGGCCAAAGTAGGCAAAGATCTTCCCGCAGCGGAACGTGGGCCGGCCAAAGGTTTCCTTTTCCACGGCTTCCGGGAAAGCCAGACAGAGAGAGCGCAGGCGTATCAGGAGCGGGTCGGCATCGTCATACATGCGCAGGTGGGCCATGGCAGAAAGCCTAGTCCTGCGCAGCCCGGCGAAACTAGCCCACCATCTGCATGAACTCGCCCTCGGAGAGCACCTCGATGCCCTGCCCGCGGCGTTGTAAATCCAGCACCCGCTTGGCCTTGGACGTCAGCCGGCCGCTGCGTAGATCGGCGGAGGTAAAACCACTGCCCACCACCAGAACTGTCGTCTTCAAGGTCACGTTGCTGGCGCATTGAGCTCCATGGACGGCGGCTTTTAGCTTGGCCTCGGGCCGGCCCAGGCTCAGGTCACCGGTGAACACCACGGTTTGGCCAAACAGCGGATGGGCCACATCTGCGTGGATATTCGGCTCCGGGTTAGGGCCTTCGGTGGACCAGCTGGAGCGGCCGCCGCGGGCTGTGCCGTTGGCGATCCCGTCCTTCATTTCTGCGATGCGCTCCAAAGCTGAACGAGTGGCCTTGGAGACCTCGTCGGTGGCTGGGTTGTAGGCACCGGCGTGCGGCATGGACAACCTCATTGACTCAAACACACCGCGGACGGAGTCAACGCTGTGTTTGCCAGCAATGTCCACCATGATCCCGGCACTGGCACGGGCATCCTCCGTGGCGTCGTGGTGGTTGCGCAGCGGAACACCGGCAGCCTCGGCCACAAACGGCAGCGAGTACGACGGTAATGAATAGTTCTTACGCGAGAGCACCACGGTGCAGGCGTAATCGAACGCAGGTGCTCTCATGCCGGAGACCTCGGCGGCCGATCGGATCACGCCAAGATCGAAGGCCGCGTTGTGCGCCACCAGTGCATCGGCGCCAATGAACGCGTTGACCTCGCCAAAGACATCGGCAAAACGCGGGGCGCCGGCGACGTCGTCGGGGGTGATGCCGTGAATGGTGATGTT
>NZ_JBFBLV010000016.1:33960-94350 GCF_040686835.1 Specibacter sp. NPDC078692 | reverse complement strand
CCCGGCCCGCGGCCAGCTTTCCCGCCCAGTCCCCAACCACACCCACGGAGCCCCGTCGAGTCAGACGGAGCGCTCCGTCTGACTCGACGGGGCTCCGTCTGTTTCGGCGAATGCAGCTGCGAGGGCCGGGCGCTACCGCCCCCTCAGATCCAACCTAGATCCAGCTCGGCAGCCACATGTGTTGGCGCCAGTATTCCTGCGGGATGATCTCCGCAGCCCAGATCGGGTAGAAGAAGGCGCTGACGGCCACCACTAGAACCAGGAAGATTCCCACGATGATGGCACCTCGCTGGCGTCGCCGCGGAGGGTCGCCCACCTTACCCAAAATCATGCCGAGGACCATGACGATAGCCAGAATCATGAAGGGCTCGTAAGCGATCGCGTAGAAGAAGAAGATGGTGCGCAGCGGGTAGAAGAGCCAAGGCAGGAAGCCGGCGGCGAAGCCCACCAGAATGGCTGCCGCACGCCAGTCACGTTTGGCAATCCACACACCAATGAGGAACAAGATGGCCAAGGTTCCGGCCCACCAGATGAGCGGATTGCCGACGCTGGTGATGGCAGCTGTGCACTTTTCAATCGCACAGCCGCCGTCACCGTTTTCATAGTTCTTGACGTAGAAAGACGTGGGCCGGCCCATGACCAACCAAGACCATGCGTTGGCTTTGTACGGGTGATCGGAGGCCAAACCGTTGTGGAAGTTGTATGCGGTGTAGTGGTAATGCCACAGAGAACGCAGCGAAGCCGGGACCCAATCCCACGTAGCGGAGGGATTATCCGCCGCCCAGTTCCTGTCGTAAGCGCCGGAGGATCGGAACCAGCCGGTCCAACTGGCCAAGTACGTTGCAACCGCCACAGCAACCATGCTGACAAAGGCGAGCACGCCGTCATTCCATACTGCGCCGGACACCCAGTATTTGATACCAGCGATACGGCGGGCGTTCATGTCCCAGACCACGCTCAGCACACCAAAGGCTGCAAGGAAGAACAGCCCGGACCACTTGGTCCCGATACACAGGCCCAGGGCCACACCGGCGGCGATCCGCCACCAACGGATGCCCAACCACGGACCATACATCAACTTTTTGGCCGGGACTAAACCATCCGGGCCGGCGAGAGCAGAGAGCCTCGCCGCGAGCCGGCGTCGTCCATCATCACGGTCCATGATGAGAGCGCCAAAGGCGGCTAGCGCGAAGAACATGACAAAGATGTCCAGCAGTGAGGTGCGGGACTGGACGATGGCATGACCGTCGACGGCGAACAGAAGGCCGGCGACGGCGCCCAGAATGGTGGAGCGGAACATCTTCTGGGCGATCAGCGCCAGCATGAAGATGGACAGAGTGCCCACGACCGCCGCGGAGAACCGCCAGCCAAAGGTACTCTCCGGGCCGAAAAGCCACATGCCGAAGGCGATCATCCACTTGCCTACGGGTGGGTGG
This sequence comes from Specibacter sp. NPDC078692, assembly GCF_040686835.1. Lineage (NCBI taxonomy): Bacteria > Bacillati > Actinomycetota > Actinomycetes > Micrococcales > Micrococcaceae > Specibacter > Specibacter sp. NPDC078692. Next base: position 92,914 of record NZ_JBFBLV010000016.1, on the reverse strand, counting down.
ACCACATATTCAGGAGTGTCCTCGAGGCTCGTGAAGATGCCCTGGTTGAAGAGGTCGTTGGCCTTGTCCGCCCAATTGCGTTCGTAGCCGCTCTGCAGATAGCTGTAGGCGTCCTTGACGTAGTAGGTCTCGTCAAAGACCAACGACGGCGGCTGGCCAAGCCGCAGGAAGCGCAAGAGTCCGCCGACTAAGGCTGTCAGGATGGGGGCCATCCAAAACCAGATCCGCAAGCTCACGGGCGTGGTGCCGAAGGAGTGCCGCAGGCCCAAGAGCCGTGTACGCAGGGCAGAACGGGTGAAGGCCTCGGCTGGATCGTGTACCCATCGCCGGACTGCAGGCTGTTCAGTGGCGGATAGCGCGCTTTCAGACAGTTCGCCCGTGGACACGCCTGAGCTAGAGCCGTCCGTTAGCGGTCCAGCGGCAGCGGTGGGTTCCAGGGCCGCCGCAGCGGTATCCATAGCATGGGGTTGCACGGTGTCAATGCTACCCAAGTGGGTGCTGAAGCCGGGGAGCACTACGCTGGAGTTATGGAAGATGACTTTGGCACAAATCCCGCACCCGTTGACCACGACTCGGAGCTGGCCGAAGAAACTCTCGATTCCAGCCTCGCGCCCGTAGCGGCGCCGGGTGAGGGCTACATTATTTTGGCGGCAACACCTATTGGCAACATGGGCGATGCCTCGGCCAGGCTCATTGCGTGGCTGGGAGCTGCGGACATTGTGGCCGCCGAGGACACGCGCCGCCTGCACCGGCTCGTCACGAGCTTGGGCGTAAAGGTGGGTGGCCAAATTGTCAGCTATCACGAACACAATGAAGCCGCGAAGACACCTGAGCTGCTGGCCCAGGTGCAAAGTGGCAAGACACTGCTGATGGTTACCGATGCCGGCATGCCGTCCGTGTCTGATCCCGGTTTCCGTCTGGTGGGCGCCGCTGTTGAAGCTGGTGTGAAGGTGACTTCTGCGCCTGGACCGTCTGCCGTCCTGACTGCACTTGCTCTTTCCGGACTGCCTACGGACAGGTTCTGCTTTGAGGGTTTCTTGCCACGTAAAGCGGGGGAGCGGGCCTCACGGCTCCACGAGCTGGCCCTGGAAAAGCGCACCATGGTCTTCTTCGAGGCGCCGCACCGGCTCGAAGCCATGTTGCGGGCGCTGCACACCGCGTTTGGCCCGTCACGTCCGGGCGCCGTCTGCAGGGAACTGACCAAGACGTATGAAGAAGTGATTCGTCGTCCGCTGTCAGGGCTCTTGGAATGGGCCGAGCAGAGCCAAATACGTGGCGAAATTGCCATTGTTGTGGGCGGTGCTCCGGAAGCCGATCTGGGGACCGTTGAGGATCACGTTGCTGCTGTGAATGAGCTGATTGGCCAAGGCATGCGGCTCAAGGAAGCTGTTGCCGTGATCTCGCATGACGTGCACGTCAGCAAGCGCGATCTGTACAGCGCCGTTCTGGCCGCGAGGGGCTAACGGCTCGGGGGTCCTGGCGCGGGTCCGGCTCCGCCCCCGGCTCCGGAGGTCCGGCGTTGCCGCCCACGAACCCTTGCCGTCAAGCTGTGGCGCATGTCACACTTGGTTGACGGTAGTGAGCACGGCGATTGAGCCCGACGAGCAGCCGTTTTGGACCCGCCGTAGCGCCCCACAAGGAGTAGCGCATGTGTCGTCTTTTGCTCCCCAGTATTGCCCTCGCCGCCCTGCTTGCGGTCACGAGTTGTTCTAGCGGTGCGGATGGTCTCGCCAACAACGCGCCCACGGCCGCAGACAGTGTCGCGGCGCAAGAATCCGCCAATGGAAGTTCCGCGCCAGAATCCTCGGATAAGGCAAACATTGAGCTCGAGGCCAATACCAGTGGGCGCGTTTTTCCCTGCAACCTTGTCGATCAGTCACTACTTGCTGACGTGATCTCGGAGCCGATGTGGGATGAGGAAGCAACCTCAATACGGAAGAACGCGGAAAGCTGCACATGGGGTTCAGGTGTTGACCTCGGAGACGAAGTGACGCTCGTGTGGTCGCCCAATCAGTTCGACACACTCAAGCCTGCTGGCACTCCAGTTGGCGGATTGGGTGACTCGGCCTTCACCATGAGCAACCGCGTCAACGATCTAGAACATGATCGGCTACTGGGTCAGACCTCGATGTATGTGGAGTTTGATGAGCACCAGTTCCTGCTGCAAGTGCGCTCGGAGCAGCCGGTCTTTTTGGCCCAGCAGCGGCTCGCTGCGTCAATCATTGAGAACTGCGGCTCCGATTGCGGCCCAGTCAAGGCCGAGCCGAGCTCCAAGCCTGCGCTGGAAGACTCTGCGTGTGCACTGATCTCTGATGAGGAGGTCACCTCGATCACGGGGGTGGTTGCCAGCGGGGAGATTAGCGGTACCACCAGCCAGGGTTGCGGCTGGAATCACAAGGTCACCATCCTTGAGGTGGACGCCGAGCGTTGGGCGGACTTTCAAGAGCTTGAGAATGTGGTGCCGGTCTACGAAGTTGGCGACGAAGCCTTCTCCCGGGGCGAACAACTGATTCTCATGCAGGACGGACAGTACTGGTTCGTGATGAGCACTTCCGGCACAACGCAGGACAAGACAATACAACAGCTTTCAGAGCTCGGTAAGCTCATCGCGTCACGGATGTAGACGGCCCATATAGCGCGCCCGTCAGTCGGCCTCTCGGCCCGCCAGCCTCTCGACCCGTCCGCCGCGGTGCCTCGCAACACCAGCTGTGCAGTTGCACAGCCAAAGCTACAGGAGTAGTGCGTCCATGCGTAGACACCTGTGTTCGGCGAGAACTACCGTGAAGTAGAACACTTTTCCCGCCGCACCGTCCTTGTGAGTCTTGGCTGCCATCTTCGGCGTCGTGGTTCGCAGGGGCTTCAAGACAAAGGAGTCACCATGACCGTGAGCCCAGCCGCCACCCACACCAGCGCCGCCCCGATCAGCGCCGATCAGGCCGAGCGCGAACGCACCCTGCTGGCAAGCGTCCCCACCGGTTTGCTCATCAACGGCGAATGGCGACCCGCAGCATCCGGCAAAACCTTTAATGTGGAGGACCCATCCACGGGAGAAGTGCTGCTCGCTGTGGCAGACGCCGGCGCCGAAGACGGTGCCGCAGCCCTAGATGCTGCTGTCGCCGTACAGGCAGAATGGGCCGCGACCCCTGCTCGCGAACGTGCCGAAATTCTGCGCCGTGGCTTTGACATGGTCACCGCCCGCGCCGACGATTTTGCCCTCCTTATGACTCTGGAAATGGGCAAGCCGTTGGCCGAAGCCCAAGGCGAAGTGAAGTACGGTGCCGAATTCCTGCGCTGGTTCTCCGAAGAAGCTACCCGCACCTTTGGCCGCTACTCAAGCAACCCCGAGGGCACCGCGCAGATCCTGGTCCAGAAAAAGCCCGTTGGCCCCTGCCTGCTGATCACCCCGTGGAACTTCCCCCTCGCCATGGCAACGCGCAAGATCGCCCCCGCCATTGCCGCCGGCTGCACCATGGTGCTCAAGCCCGCCAATCTGACGCCGCTGACCAGCCAACTCTTCGCCCAGGTCATGCTGGAGGCAGGCCTGCCCGCCGGAGTCCTAAACGTTATCGCCACCACCGACGCTGGCGGCGTAACGGGTCCGCTCATCCAGGATTCACGACTGCGCAAGCTCTCCTTCACCGGCTCCACCCCCGTCGGCAAACGCCTCCTCGTCGACGCCGCCGCCAACGTCCTGCGCACTTCCATGGAGCTCGGCGGCAACGCCCCGTTCCTGGTCTTCGAAGATGCCAATCTGGACGCCGCCGTGGAAGGCGCCATGGCTGCCAAGCTCCGCAATATGGGCGAGGCCTGCACCGCCGCCAACCGGTTCCTGGTCCACGAATCCGTAGCCGATGAATTCGCCAACCGCTTTGCCGCCCGCATGGGTGACATGACCACGGGCCGCGGCACCGATCCGGGCACCAAGGTGGGTCCGCTGATCGACGCCAAGAGCCGGGACAAGGTCCACTCCCTGGTCAGCGACGCCGTGGCCGACGGCGCCCGCGCCATCACCGGCGGCGCCCCTGCCGAGGGCCCCGGCTACTTCTACAAGCCCACGGTCCTGCAGGGCGTGGAGCCCGGCTCGCGCATCCTCACCGAGGAAATTTTCGGTCCTGTGGCCCCGATTGTCACGTTCAAAAACGAGGACGAGGCAGTGGCCCTCGCCAACGACACCGAATACGGCTTGGTCGCCTACGTCTTCACGCGCGACCACAACCGCGGACTGCGCATGGCCAACCGCATCGAGACCGGCATGATGGGCCTGAACGCGGGCGTCATCTCCAACGCGGCCGCACCCTTCGGCGGCGTCAAGCAGTCTGGTCTGGGTCGCGAAGGCAGCGTGGAGGGCATCGAGGAATACCTGTACACGCAGTACGTGGGCTTCCCGAACCCGAGCAACGTCTGAGGCAGTTTCTTCTTGGCTATCGTCCCCATCGCCTGAAGAACGACGCCGGAATCCACCGTGCGCGTATCCGTCCCCAGAGTGTGGCTTGAGTTTGGAGACGGGCGGTGACGGTTTCCACAGCGTCCGCCAGATCATCGCGCCCCGCTGGGGTTTCGCCAACGGATGCTGTGAGCGCAACGCCGTAAGCATCTTCTTCGTAGGCCTGGCGCAGGAGCGCCAGGCCTACTGGGGTTGTGGGCCCTAGCATGGTTGCGAGTTCCTGCGCATGCAGTGCCGGGGTGCGCGAGGCATCGTGCGCGTAACCAAAGTCGGTGGCCGTGTCCATAAGTTCACGCCACGCCAACACGGGCAGAGCTTCGCCGCTGGCACCTCCTGTACACCCAGCAGAGGTGGGGGTACGCAGCAGAGCCAGGCGCCGGCGTCGAACATTACCTCTGACCATGGCCGGGATCAACAACAGCAGCACTAGCAGCAACCCGGCACCCACGCCCGGGAGCCAGCGGGGTGCATCAGCAGCCTGCCCCGGACTTCCCGGAGCGGCGGCAGCGGTAGTTGTGGCGGACGTTGTGGTGGGGGTGGCGGCAGCCTCGGTGGTGGGGACGGCCGGCGCGCTGGCGGCAGGGTCAGAACTCGTTTCCTCCTGCGCGTAATCAGGCACAGAACCACGCCCGGGAGTGGGCTCGAACGGGACCCAGCCCAATCCCTCGAAATACAGTTCGGGCCAGGCATGGGCATCGCGTCCCGTGGCCCGGTAGCCGAACAGGGTGAGCCCGTCGCGCTTGACGACCTCCGTGGTGACAGCCCCGGGCGCATACCCCACCGCAATGCGAGAAGGGATGCCCAGTTCGCGCGCCATGACGGCCATGGCGGCAGAGAAATGCACACAATAACCGCTCTTGTTTTTCAGGAAGGATTCCAGCACTGCCATGCCGGAACCGTCATAGCCATCTTCGGCAGGGGTGTCGAGACTGTAGCTGAACTCCGAAGAACGCAGATAATTTTGCAGCGCCATGGCCTGGGCATAGGGCGTGCCGGCGTTCCCCGCCACCGTTTGGGCGGTCTCGCTGACCAGCTTCGGGACGTCGTTAGGGAGGGTGGTGAACACCTGCTCCAGTGTCGGGGTGGGCGTTCCGGTGGCTAGCTCCAACCGGGCCGGGGTCAACTCCGGCACCTCGCTGTGCACCACATAGGACTGGTTGGCGATGGAGGAACCAGCGCCCTTGATGGTGGCAGTGGTGGGGTCCCAGCGCCACTTGCCACCCAAGTCCTCAACGGCAACCGTTCCGGCCGGGGCAGGCAGCCACTCACTACGCAGCCCTGCCGGGGTGATCCAGGTGAGCGTTTTTATCCGGGGGATGACGGGGCTGGCATCGGGCTCCGGAGCAACGTTGTTCAGATCGGGGTCCAGACCCGTAGAGAACGGCGATGGCCGCCACGATTTACCGGTGAAGTCCTCCAAGGTATTGACCCGGATGTATTGGGCGGAGGGGGTGTTGCTCAGGTAGTTGAGGTGCGTCTGAGCCGACTGTTCCCGTAGATTCCGGCCGAGGGAAATCATCGGGTCAAGGCTGGTTGCTCCGCTCTGTTCGTTGAACCGCGTGCCTTGCGGAAAAGCGCCCTGCTTAAAACCGGGCACTACTGCTGGCAGCATCGACATCAGCAGAACCACGGCCGCCCCCATCGCGAGCGCCTGCGGCAGGGTACCGCTGGGGAATCGGGGAACGTCGGTGCGCAGTTTTCCCTCCGGCGCGTACCACCGGCAGCAACCCAGCACCAGCAGGAATCCTGCCGCGGGACCCACGAAACCCCAGAATTCCAGACCGGACCTTGTCATGAGCGCCGATGGCACCATCATCAGCAAGAACCCGAGCGAACTGGCCGCCGGCAAAGCCACGGTAATAGCCAGGGTGTCCAGCAACAGGGCGATGAAGCCTAGACCCGCGGCGATAAGGAAAAACATGGGCTGCACCGACGGCGCCGGTGTCAGAGTGTTCATGATGACGGTGGAGGCTTCGGAGACCATGAGTTGCGCGGACGCGAGTGTTTCGGCAGTGGGAAAGATGCCCAAGATCGCCGTGGTCGGGAAAAAGACCATGGTCAGCCCCAGTAACCAGCCCGCTAGCGCACCGAGCGGCGCAAAGGGACTCAGCCCGGGGCGCCGCCGCAGTAGTGCGGGCAAGAAAAGGGTTGCGGCAACCACGACGGCGGCACGCGGGAACCAGCCGAAATCCACCAGGAGTCCCTTGAGTGCCAGCGAGGAGCCCATGACAGCAGTGAAGATGACCAGCGCCAGAATCCAGCGGGCTGGCCCCGTGTTGGGGGCCCTTGCAGGGGGTGCGCCCTTCCCTCGTGTGCCGTTCCCGCTGCGATCCGAGGCGGACAGCTTGGTGGTGCTCGTGGGGCGCTGATTGGCATCGTGGCGGATTGTCATGGTGCCAGCCTCACGGAGTTGCTGCGGTCAAGCTGCAACCAGACTTCTTCTAGTGGGTCCGATGGGGTCAAGGCCGCAGCCCGCCATCCTGCACCTCGCAGGATTTCTAGGGCCGGCGCAACGTCGAGTGGATCCTGACAGAGGACCAAGGCGTAGGCGCTCTGTGTGGATTCGGCAATGGCGGCAAGCTGCCGGGCTTGGGGCTCGGTGAGTACACCTGTCACGGCCACGAGCGGTCCGCGGCGTCGGCCACGGTGGAGCTTGTGAGCGAGTTGGTTGCCAAACGGGGCAGCGGCATCGGATGGTGAGGGGGTTGTGCCAGTTGCGGTTGTTGCCGAACTTGGCGTAGCTGTCGTTGCATCTCCGCCGAGCTCCAGCGCAGCCAATGCGGCAGCCACGTCAAAAATACCTTGGCTGCCACTGAAATCTTCGGCCTCCGGAACAATGGCCGAGACGGAGGAGGCGAAACCGGGGCTGCCCTCCTGATCCAGGACGCGCAGCAAATAGCCGCGCTCCAGGAGGTGAGCGGTTATGGATACTACCGCTCTGACCGCCGACTCAAAAGTAGCGTTGGTTCGCAACCCCGAACCGGAAAACCCTGAGCCGGAAAACCCTGAACCAGCAGAACCCGAACCGGAGAATCTTGCCCCGGACAGCCCAGCCACCGAAACACCGGTGGCGCTTCTCCTGCTCGGTGCTGACATTGCGCGGTGCGCGGCGCCAAAAGCATCCGGGCGCAAGTCCAACACCATGGCGGCCTCGGGTGCGGTGACAGATTCTTCGGCACGAACCATCAGCTTGCCTTGCCGGGCGGTTACGGGCCAGTGCACCCGGCGCAGGGGATCTCCAGGGCGGTATTCGCGCGTCATGGCATCGTCGTGGCTGGCGTGGGCCAATTCCTTGGTGGTGCGGGAGCCGTCTTGGCCCCGGCCATCAGAGAGTGAGATGGTTGCCAGCTCTATGGCAGCTGGGGCGACGGTGAGTTTTCCGCCGTCGTCCAGTTTTCGCTGCAGGAAGGCCACGCCGAAGGGATCGGAGAACTGGGCCCGCAGCGGTCCCACGCTGAACACTCCGCGACGGGTCGGGACCACCTGGTAGTGGTAGCGGCTAAGCAGGCCCCGCGGCACGGTGGGGTTGGGGAATTCGAAGGTGGGGGAGTCGTGGAAACTGTACGGTAGATTCTCCACGAGTTGGGCCCGCGAGCCGCCGGGTGCGTGTCCTCGCACGTCCAAGACGACGGATACTTCACTGCCGGCGCGGGCTAGTGAGGGGGAGAGGTAGCGTTTGAGGGACAGGCCCGGCTTGAACCAGAACAGTCCGGCGCAGGCCACCCCTGGCAGCGCCAAACAGAAGATGGCCAGCGTCAGTAGATCGCGCCGGCCCAGCACTATCGCTAGCAACAAAGCCAGTGCCCCTGTGCCAAGAAGCAGCCAGCCGCGCAGTGTGAAGGGAGGAAAGGGCGCCACGTCAGAGCCTACTGAAACCGGGCGTCCTTCACGGCGCGCCCATCTGCTTGTCCAGGAACCGGCACCGTGGCCAGCAAATCGGCTATGACACTGGCTGCGGTGGCGCCGCGGCTAGCGGCACCACGCTCTACCAGCAAACGGTGGGCCAAAACCGGTCCGGCCAGCGCACGAATATCATCGGGCAGCACAAAGCCGCGGCCAGACAAGGCGGCCGTGGCCTTCGCCGCACGCAGCAGCTGCAGCAGCGCTCGCGGACTGGCGCCGAGGAGGAGCTCAGGACTGGATCGGGTGGCCTGCCCCAGGGCCACTGTATAGGCGCGTACGGCGGGGGCCACATGGATTGCGGCAACGGTCGCGATCATGGCGGTGACCTGTTCGGCCGTGGCAACGCTCTCCACCTGATCCAGCGGGTTCACCGACTGGTGGGTTTCCAACATGGACAACTCGGCGTCGGTGTCCGGGTAGCCCAGCGAAATCCGCGCCATAAAGCGATCGCGCTGAGCTTCGGGCAGCGGGTAGGTGCCTTCCATTTCAATGGGGTTCTGGGTGGCGATCACCATGAACGGGGCGGCCAAACTATACGTCTTCCCGTCCACACTCACCTGGTGTTCGGCCATGGATTCCAGCAGCGCCGATTGGGTTTTCGCCGACGCCCGGTTGATCTCGTCCCCAATAACAATGTTGGCGAAAATGGCTCCGGGCCGGAACTCAAAGGACTGCGTGGACTGGTTGAAAATGGAGACGCCGGTAATATCGCTCGGCAATAGATCCGGGGTGAACTGGATGCGGTTGACCGTGCAGTGCACCGTGCGCGCCAGCGACTTCGCCAGCAGCGTCTTACCCACGCCGGGCACGTCCTCCAGCAGCAGATGCCCGCCGGCCAGTAGCACCGTCAGCGCCAGCCGTACCTGTTCTTCCTTACCGTCGATCACGGTGTTCATCACGGCCATGATGCGCTGGCTCAGCTGCGCAAATCGCGTGGCCTCCATGGGTGCGGCCGCTGCGTGGTTCGCCGCGGCTTGCGCAGTCGCCGCGGCTTGCGCAGTGCCTGGAACGGCAGCGCCCGCGCTCGGGGGCACACTCGGCGGCACGGGTGCAGAGCGCGAGTTTCCTGCTCCGGTGTCTGCCAGCAATGTCTCGTGCGGGCCCATGCCCCACCTCTCGGGTCGATTCGCTACTTCTACACTTCACTACTTTTCTGCAATGGGCCACAACGCACCTGCGCTGGTCCCTGTGCCCTACGCTACTAGCTTGTCCACCAATTGGGGCCTCTGCGGCGGCAAAAGAAGTGGGCGGTAAAGTAAAAGACCATGTGCACCAATGATGTTCCCCGCCCCTACCGCCCAGAAGAGCTCCCTTCAAAGGAGCACACGCACGACGCCGGCACTCGCCCGGGAGCCTTCGCGCCAGCTCCGGCGCCGCTGCCCGTGCCGGTTCATGACAACCACACACACTTTGACTTTGGTGATTCACCCGTTGATCTGGTTGCGGCGCTGGATGCAGCCGAGGCTGTAGGTGTTGCCGGTGCCGTCCAAGTGGGCTGCGATCTGCCCTCCTCCCGCTTCACAGTTGCTGCGGTTGACGCGGATCCGCGTTTGCTCGGTGCCGTGGCCATTCACCCCAACGATGCCCCCGAGCTGGCCACTGCCGGGACCCTAGATGCGGCCCTGGCAGAAATTGATGCGATGGCGGCCCATCCTCGTATTCGTGCCATTGGTGAAACTGGTTTGGACTACTTCAGAACGGGTGCGGACGGGGTGGCTGCCCAACACCATTCCTTCCGTGAACACCTTGAGATTGCCAAGCAACGGGAGCTGGCTCTGCAGATTCATTGCCGCGACGCGCATGTGGATGTACTCAAGACTCTGGCGGAAGTAGGGGCGCCCCCGCGGTTGGTCTTCCACTGCTTCTCCGGTGATGCTGAATTGGCACAGATCTGTAACGAAAATGGCTGGTATATGTCCTTTTCGGGAACCTTGACGTTTAAGAATGCTCACAATCTTCGCCATGCCCTTGCCGTCGCTGACCCGTCGTTGGTGCTGGTCGAGACCGACGCACCATTTTTGACCCCTCACCCGTTCAGAGGCCGCCCCAATGCCAGTTATATGCTGCCGTACACGGTGCAAAGCATGGCACAACTCATGGAGCTGGATTTGAGCACAATGGGCCACCTATTGCGCAAAAATACGGAATCCGTGTACGGATCTTGGGCAGACTAGTGCTGTTGCTTGCCTCACTTTTATCCAACTAAGCCTTGTCCGTAATGTCACGATTGGGTTACGCTGGGTAACTATTAGCCGTGGTCGGGGAAGGCCAACGGGTGAAATGCTGCTGGAGCTACCGTTCGAAGTTGCTCCAGAGCCACCGTTCGTAAGAACAATTTTGTCATGTGCCGGCCGCAGAATTTTGCGGCCTGTTTCGGTCAGGGTTGCTCCTTACTTCTCCGTGCCCGGGTGCTCTAGTAGTTACGGGAACTCGTGTCTTCTCTCCTCACCGTCAATGGCAAATTGAGCTATTTGAAGCTTGCCTGCCAGGCAGCAGTCTTGTTGGCGCTCGTCGTAGCGCTCTTGGCTTTCATAACGGCCACTAAAACCGTCACCTTGGTGGTGGATGGCCAAAGCAGCTCAGTTCAAGCCTACGGTGGGTCCGTTGGTGACGTGCTCCAGGAAGCGGACATTTCCGTGACCGCTGCTGATCACGTTTCACCGGCTCTAGAGACCAGTGTTGAAAGCGGTTCAGTCATTACCGTCAACACGGCCAAGGAAATTACCGTGAGCCTGGATGGGGCAGAGCAAACTGTCACCACCACCTCCACGAAGATTGGCGGCTTGATCAGCCAAATGGGCATCGCCGCCAATGCTCGGGTTTCCCTCCCCGCAGACGCTCTGCTCGCCAACTCCAGTGGCTTGAGCATCATCACCCCCAAGCAGATCACCCTCGTGGCCGACGGCGAGAAGTCGGTCAAGACCACCACCGCCCACACGATTTCCGATTTCCTGAGCGAAACCGGTGTGACCCTAGCCGAGACTGACCAGCTATCGGCACCTGCCGGGGCACCCGTGGTAGAGAACATGGTTGTCAAGGTGACCCGAGTGAACAACGCAGGAACCGCTCAGGCAACTGAGGATGTCCCGTTCGAGACCGAACAAAGCGTTGACGCGGCACTCTTCAAGGACGAGAAAAAGACCGTCAGTGCCGGTGTTGCTGGCACGTTGGAGAAGACGTTCCGCACTGTCACCGTTGACGGCGTTGAAGTTAGCCGTACCGAAACCGGATCTAAGGTTCTCAAGGCTCCTGTCGCTGCCAAGGTCAGCGTTGGTAGCAAGGAACGCCCCGCGCCGAAGGCTGAAAAGGCTGCAGCCGCCGCAGCTGGTGGTGCCAACACTGGCGCCAGCGCACCGGCCATGTCCAACGAGGCCATGTGGGATGCCATTGCCCAGTGTGAAGCAACGGGCAACTGGTCCATCAATACCGGCAACGGTTACTACGGTGGCTTGCAGTTTGATATCCAGACCTGGCTCGGTGCCGGCGGCGGGGCCTACGCCCCGAACGCAAGCTTGGCCACCAAGGCCCAGCAAATTGACATTGCCAACCGTGTCTACGCCCAGCGCGGACTGCAGCCGTGGGGTTGCGCTCACGCGGCAGGATAACCCTCACACTCTGGCGGCGCTCCACGAAAGCACCGCCGCAAAGCGGCAACCATCACACACTCCTTTACCGGTCTCAAGGCCGGTAGGGGAGTGTGTGCGTTAATAGCGGCTACCATTATTGGGTGACCTCCCCGCAATCCAGCCCCGCAACCCAGCCACTGCTGGGCGCCACCGAAATCCGCCGACTGGCTGAAGAAATCGGTGTGCGTCCCACTAAAACGCTGGGACAAAACTTTGTCATCGACGGCAACACCATTCGCCGCATTGTGGCAGCAGCCAATGTTGACCCCGGTGAAACGGTTCTGGAAGTGGGTCCCGGACTGGGCTCCCTCACACTTGGCCTGCTCGATGCCGCGGCCCGCGTGGTGGCTGTTGAGATCGACCCGGTTCTAGCGGCCAAGCTGCCATCGACGGTGGCTGCGTTCCGCCCGGAGAAGGCTGCCAACCTTGAAGTTGTGCTCTCCGACGCCATGCGCGTCCTTGAACTCCCGGCCGAGCCCACAGCACTGGTAGCGAATCTGCCCTACAACGTGGCTGTCCCTGTTGTCCTGCACTTACTGGAACATTTCCCTTCCCTGCAGCACGGCTTGGTCATGGTGCAAGACGAGGTAGCCGACAGAATGGTTGCCGGCCCCGGATCTAAAACCTATGGTGTGCCCTCAGTCAAGGGCGCCTGGTACTCCAAGATGCGCAAGGCCGGAGTCATTGGGATGAACGTGTTTTGGCCGGCCCCGAAAATTTCCTCCGGGCTGGTGGCCTTTTCACGTCACGAACCCCCGGTAACCAGCGCCTCACGTGAAGAAGTTTTTGCTGTCATTGACGCAGCTTTTGCTCAGCGACGTAAAACACTACGAGCAGCCTTGGCCGGTTGGGCAGGAGGCGCCGCCGAAGCAGAAGCGTACCTGCGCAAAGCTGGTGTAGATCCCAGCGCCCGCGGTGAAGTCATAGATGTGGCAGCCTATGCCCGCATCGCCGAAGCAAAGCTCACTGCCTAGTCCATGAACACCATGAACGAGGCCGGTCTCTGGGCCCCCGCCGAGCCCCGGGTCAAGGTACGCGCCCCGGGCAAGATCAATGCCTTTTTTCAGGTCGGGCCGCTGCGCGAAGACGGCTACCACGCCGTCGCCAGCACCTATTTGGCTGTTTCCCTCTATGAGGAAGTAGCAGCCACTGCCCGTGCCGACACTCTGCCCACGGATATCACCGTCTCCATCCATCCGGATAGTTCCCTTTCTCCGGAGCAGTTGGCAGGCATTCCGCTGGACGGGAAAAATCTAGTGGTGAAGGCTGCCCGGCTGGTTGCCGACATTGCCGAAAACCCTAGTGGTGTCCATCTGGAAATCACCAAACATGTGCCCATCGCTGGCGGTATGGGTGGCGGCTCGGCAGACGCGGCCGCCACACTCGTGGCCTGCGACGCGCTCTGGCATACGGGCCTCTCCCGCGAAGAGCTGGCCCAGCTAGGGTCCGAACTTGGTGCGGACGTGCCGTTCGCGCTCATGGGGGGAGCCGCCGTCGGACTTGGCATTGGGGATGAGCTCACAGCAGCACTCGCGCCAACGCCGCTGCACTGGGTGCTAGTGCCGGCGGACTTCGGTCTGTCCACCCCTGTGGTGTATGGGACGCTGGATACCTTGCGTGCGGCAGGCAGCATTGCGGCCCCGGTTCCGGGGCAAGTTGAGGCGGGAGTCTTGACGGCGCTGCGGGCAGGGGATGCGAAGGCACTTGCACCGTGGCTGCACAACGACCTCCAAGCGGCAGCCGAGTATCTGGCGCCGTCGCTGACGGAGGTGTTGGCTGCGGGCAAGAGTTTGGGTGCGCTGGCTGGGCTCGTCTCCGGTTCAGGTCCCACTCTGGCATTCTTGGCCGCGGACGCGCATCATGCGCAGTTGCTGGCATCGGCGCTGGCCGAACTGGGGCACCCGGGGTTGCCGGTTGAGGGCCCCGTGCACGGCGCACAGATCATTTTGTAGCATTAACGTTTGAACTAATACCGTAAAAGAAAGTGGTACCACGTGGCTCATTTGCTGGGCGGGGAGAACCTCAGCGTCTCCTTCGCGACCCGAACCGTGCTCGACGGCGTCAGCGTCGGCTTGGAAGAGGGCGACCGCATTGGCATTGTCGGCCGTAACGGTGATGGCAAGTCCACGCTGATGCGTCTGCTCGCTGGCCGCCAAACCGCAGATTCTGGCCGTGTCACCGTGCGCGGCGGCGTCCAGGTCAGCTACCTGGACCAGACGGACGTGCTCGACGGCGATGACACCGTGGGCTTCGCGATTGTGGGGGAGGCCGCCGATCACGAGTGGGCCTCCAACCCCAAGATTCGCGAGATCATGGGCGCTTTGGTGGGCGAGGTTGATTGGCACGCCAACATCCACACGCTCTCCGGTGGCCAGAAGCGCCGCGTGGCCCTGGCCAAGCTGCTCATTGGCGATGACGATGTCATCATGCTCGATGAGCCCACCAACCACCTCGACGTGGAAGGCGTTGCCTGGCTGGCACGTCACCTCAAGGCGCGCTGGCGTGCCAATGAAGGCGCCTTCGTGGTGGTCACCCACGATCGCTGGTTCCTCGATGAAGTCTGCACCCGTACCTGGGAAGTTCATGACGGCACCATTGACCCGTTCGACGGCGGTTATGCCGCCTATGTTTTGGCCCGCGCCGAGCGTGACCGCTCGGCAGCCGTCGTGGAATCCAAGCGTGTGCAGCTGGTCAAGAAGGAACTGGCGTGGCTGCGCCGCGGCGCACCTGCGCGAACTGCCAAGCCCAAGTTCCGCATTGAGGCTGCCAATGAGCTGATTGCCGATGTTCCGGAGCCCCGCGATTCCGTGGCGCTGTCCAAGATGGCCACCGCACGTCTGGGCAAGGACGTCATCGACTTAGAAAACGTCTCCCTGACCATTGGCGAGGGCGAGGGTGCCAAGAACCTGTTTAACAACATCACCTTGCGCCTGGCGCCGGGGGAGCGGCTGGGACTGGTTGGTGTCAATGGTGCCGGTAAGACCACCTTGCTGCGCCTGCTCAACGGTGAAGTCGAGCCGTCGTCCGGGAAGATGAAGACCGGTTCAACTGTCAAGACCGCCGTGCTGACCCAGGAGGTGCGTGAGCTGGACGATGTCTTGACCATGCGCGTCGTGGAGGTCATCGAGCGGGAGAAGCGCTCCTTTGAGGTGGCTGGCAAGGAGATGAGCGCTGGCCAGCTCGTGGAGCAGCTCGGTTTCACCAAGGAAAAGCAGTGGACCATGGTGAAGGACCTCTCCGGTGGTGAGCGCCGGCGCCTGCAACTGCTTCGCCTACTGGTGGGCGAGCCCAACGTGCTCATGCTTGATGAGCCCACCAACGACCTGGACACCGACACTTTGGCTGCCGTGGAAGACGTGCTCGATGGTTGGCCGGGCACGCTTGTGGTGGTCTCGCACGATCGTTACTTGCTGGAGCGCGTCACCGATCATCAGATGGCATTGCTGGGCGACGGCAAGATCCGTGGCCTGGTCAGAGGCGTTGACGAGTACCTGGAGCTGCGCGAAAACGCGGGGCTTTCGCCGTCCTCTTCGTCGCCAGCGGCTGCGGTTGCTGCCCCCCCCGGTCCCACCGAAGGTCAGAAGCGCGATGCCCGCAAGGTGCTGAACCGTCTGGAGCGTCAGCTGGGCAAGAACTCGGCCGCTGACGCCAAGATTCACACCCAGATGGCTGAGAACGTGGGCAACTATGATGTCCTCGCTGACCTGCAAGCCAAGCTGGCCAAGCTCGCCACCGAGCGTGAAGGTCTGGAACTGGAATGGCTGCAGGCCTCGGAGGTCCTCGAGTAGCCCTGCCGAGCCTGCCGAGCCTGAACACATACGCACCATTCGTTGTTACTGACGCGTCCAGACACCTTGACGAGTCAGTAACAACGAATGGTGCGTATGTGTTTATAGCTCAGCGCGTATACGCACTGTTCACGCCCAATAGTGCGTATGTGTTCGGGCGCGGAGTCGTTAATTCCTCCACATCCAGCCCCCAACGGCGTCTCATCCCCATGGACGACGTCGGTGCTATCGCCGCCACTGTTTGTGCCTCACCCTTGATTCATGAGCCAGTCAAGAAGCGCGAAGACCAAGGCCCTCGAGCGGGCAATGACAGTCCGCGGCGGGGTCGCACGGCGCAAGGACCTCGTGGCGGCCGGGTTTACCGCGTGGGATCTGGCGCAGGCGCAAACCATGGAGGTGGTGAGCAAGGTGGCCTCTGGCTACTACGCCCTGTCAGATGCCTCGCCTGTTGACGTCTGGCTGGCTCAACACCAAGCCAGACGGACTTGCCTGAGCAAGGTTGCCGACTTGGGACTTTGGCTGCTGAAAAAACCTGAACAAATCCATGTAGCGGCAGCCCATGGCAATAAAATTCCGGGCTTCGTAGTTCACCGAGCCAAAGGTGGCCAGACTCTTATGGACATCCTGCGACAGTGTGTGTGCTGCGGAAGTGAGCTGGAAGCCCTCGTCGTGCTGGAATCCGCGGTGGTGGACAAACAATGCACCATCGCCGATTTAAGAGACGAGTTTGTTCGAAGGCGCGACACCGCGGGGCGCGCTATCGTGGCCATGATTGATCCGCAGTCTATGTCCATCACCGAAACATGCGGGCGCTACCACTTGAAGGGTGCCGGCTATAACGTCCAAGGGCAGGCCTACATTCGCAGCGCCGGTCACTTGGATCTGCTGGTCGATGGAGTTCTGGGCATCGAGACGGACGGCGAAAAATATCACAATGATCCAAGGCAGTGGAAAGAAGATCTACGCAAGGACACCATGTATGTCCTCGAAGGGGTCTGGCGGCTAAGAATTCCGGCCGCAGTGGTGATGTACCAACCAGAACTCATGCTCAGCTGGGTCAAGCAAGCCCTGGCCATGATCGCTTCAAAGTGAGCCGGTTTTTGTGAGCTTTGACACTCCGATGCGTAGATGCGGCAGAAATTAGTGCGGCGCCACGGCCCTCAACTCGCGCAACATGCCATGGCCGTGGCACACTATATTCTCGTGAGCTTCCAGCGGGAGCAGGTCGCTCATGGTCCGCCCTGGTGTAACGGCAGCACCCCAGCCTTTGGAGCTGTGGAGTACAGGTTCGAATCCTGTGGGCGGAACCACCTTCCAAACGGTCAGGCTTGTCGGCCGAGCAGGTACCTCGAGCAGGTACCATGGAACTGATTCCCATTGCGTACGTTTGACATCGGACTAGGGTCCGGGCAGGAGCGCCACTTAGTGAGCCCCCAAGACATCACCAGCAACAATCCGGCGGCTGTCATAGTTCTCGCTGCAGGCGCAGGCACTCGAATGAAGTCACGCACCCCCAAAATTCTTCACACCATCGGTGGTATTTCCATGGTGGGCCACGCGCTTGCGGCGGCCAAGGGGCTCAGCCCGGCCAAGCTGGCTGTGGTGGTGCGCCACGAGCGCGATCTCGTCGCAGCCCACATCTCGGCGCTGGATAGCACCGCTGACATTGTTGACCAGGATGGCATTCCCGGAACCGGCCGCGCCGTCCAGCAGGCCCTCGAGGCGCTCGACGCCCAGGCCCCCGTGGCAGGCACCGTGGTTGTCACTTACGGGGATGTTCCGCTGTTGACCACCGAGCTGCTGGCCGAACTCGTCGCCACGCACAACGCTGATTCCAACGCCGTCACCGTCCTGACCGCGGTCCTTGACGACGCAGCCGGTTACGGCCGGATCCTGCGCGATGCCACCGATGGCACCGTCCTGGGCATCCGTGAGCACAAGGACGCCACTGACGAAGAGCGTGAAATTCGTGAGATCAACTCCGGCATTTACGCCTTCGACGCCGCCGTCCTGCGCACCGCCCTGCAGAGTGTCACCACGGATAACAACCAGGGCGAGATGTACCTCACCGATGTTCTTTCCCTAGCAAGGAACGACGGCGGCCGGGTCGCCGCGGTCTCCACCTCCGACCGCTGGCAGGTTGAAGGCGCCAACGATCGCGTACAGCTCGCAGCGCTGGGCACCGAACACAACCGCCGCATAGTCGAAGGTTGGATGCGCGCAGGCGTGAGCATCATCGACCCCGCCACCACGTGGATCGATTCCACCGTGGAACTGGCCGAAGACGTCACCATCTTGCCCGGCACTCAACTGCACGGCACCACCACAGTGGCGCGCGACGCCGTCGTGGGTCCAGATTCCACACTGACGGATGTCCAGATTGCTGAGGGCGCCGAAGTGACGCGCACCCACGGCACCGGTGCCATCATCGGAGCCGGCGCTCACGTTGGACCCTTCACGTATCTGCGTCCCGGCACCGTTTTGGGCGCCGACGGCAAGATTGGCGCGTTCTACGAAACCAAGAACGTCACGATCGGTCGCGGCTCCAAACTCTCGCACCTGGGCTATGCCGGCGACGCCGAGATTGGTGAGGACACCAATATTGGTTGCGGCAACATCACTGCAAACTTCGACGGCGTCAACAAGCACCGCACGGTCATTGGATCCGGTGTGCGCACGGGATCCAACACCGTATTCGTGGCCCCTGTGACAGTGGGGGACGGTGCCTTCACAGGCGCCGGCGCCATTGTCCGTAAGGACGTTCCCGCTGGCGCGCTCACCTTGACGGTGGCCCCGCAGCGCAACGCCGAAGGCTGGACCTCCGAGCACCGCCCGGGAAGCATCTCCGCGCAAGCCGCGGAAAATGCAAGCAACTAAAACTTCTCACCAACCCCACCACTGCGAGAAAGTAAATCATGAGCGAACTAAGTCATAACGTCGACAGGAAACTGGTTCTGGCAACCGGCCGGGCACACCCGGAGCTGGCCGAGGAAGTGGCGCGTTGCCTGAACACCGAGTTGCTGCCGATGTCGGCGTACAACTTCGCCAACGGCGAGATCTACGTTCGCTCGGGGGAGAGCGTGCGCGGCAAGGAAGTGTTCATCATTCAGGCGCACCCGGCTCCGTTGAACAACTGGCTGATGGAGCAGCTCATCATGGTTGACTCCATGAAGCGCGCCTCGGCCGCTGCGATCACGGTCGTTGCACCGTTCTACCCGTACTCCCGCCAAGACAAGAAGGGCCGTGGGCGCGAACCGATCTCGGCCCGTCTGGTTGCCGATCTGTACAAGACCGCTGGCGCGGACCGCATCATGAGCGTTGACCTGCACACCGCGCAGATCCAAGGCTTCTTCGACGGCCCGGTGGACCACTTGTTCGCCATCCCGCTGTTGGCAGAGCACATCCGCAACATTGTGGGCGACGACGAAGTCACCGTGGTCTCACCGGACACCGGCCGTGTACGCGTTGCTGAGCAGTGGGCCGAGCGTTTGGGCGGTGCCCCGTTGGCGTTCGTGCACAAGTCCCGTGACTTGACGATGCCCAACCAGGCCGTTTCCAAGACTGTTGTGGGACAGGTCGAGGGACGCACCTGCGTGCTCATTGATGACATGATCGACACCGGTGGAACCATCGCCGGAGCCGTCCGCGTCCTCAAGGATGCCGGTGCCAAGGACGTCATTATCGCCGCCACGCACGCCGTGTTCTCCGATCCTGCCGCCGAGCGTTTGGCTAACTGTGGTGCACGTGAAGTAGTTGTCACAAACACCTTGCCGATCCCGGAAGAGAAGCGCTTCCCGACCCTGACGGTGCTCTCAATCGCACCCCTGTTGGCCCGCGCCATCAAGGAAGTCTTCGAAGACGGTTCCGTTACTAGCCTGTTCGACGGCGACGCCTAACACTCGGTTTTTGCTTGCCACACGGCCGCTTTCCTTCACGGGGAGGCGGCCGTTTGTCTCTGCCCGCCCGCCCCGACATGCCTACGCCGTACTCCCTGCCCGGTGACCTACCTCTTGCGCCACACTCTCACCCCCCGATGCCACACCCTCCCGCCCCGGTCCGTGGACACCCTATCCGTTGCCCACTGCCGCATTCCTCGCCTTACCTCATGCGCCGGACTGGTGCTGAGTTCGGCGCATGGTCTTCTTGGCGCCGGACTGGTGACGGGCTTGGCGTATAAAGAACTTTGAGTTACAGCATGCGCTGGATTCAGATGTCAGCCCGGCGCATAAAGTAACGTTCGTTCCTCCACAGCCGGGTACTGGGCTGACCTATCCACAATCACGACGGCGGGGCTGCCGCGGCCGCCGTTGGATGGACACACTAGGGTGCATGACACTTTCAGCAGCAGCAAAGTACCGTTCTGTAGCGGATGAAGTTGCCTGGTTTGGCAAGGTCGCAAGAAGAAAGGACTTGTTGGTCAGGGGATGTACGGCCTGGAGTCTGAAGCAGGCCGTAAGCGCTGGAATTATCAGCCAGGTTGGACGTGGCTACTATGCGCTGCCGGATGCTGATCCGCTTGATATACACCTAGCCCTGTATCAGGCGCGGCGGACATGCTTCACCAAGGCAGAGCAGCTGGGGCTGTGGGTTATTAAACGGCCACTCTTTCCGCATGTTGCCGCAGCGCATGGCAGGCCAATTTCTGGGTGTGTGGTTCACAAAGTCAGTGGACCCCAGACCTTGATGGACATCCTGCGCCAATGCGTCAAGTGTGGCTCCGAGGTGGACGGCCTAGCAGCTCTAGAATCTGCAGTGGTCCTCAAGGAGTGCACCATCCCTGACCTTCGCGCCGAATTCACCAGGCGCGAAGACTCCGGTGCAAGGGCCATCATTGACATGATTGACCCACAAGCCATGTCCATCGCGGAAACCGTGGCCAGATACTACCTGCGCAAGGCCGGGCTTAACGTCCAAGGCCAGTTCTATGTCAAGGGTGTTGGCCATTTAGATCTATTGGTTGAAGGCCTTTTGGGTGTGGAAACTGACGGTGAGACCTACCACAATACAGAGAGCGGGTGGGCTGAGGATCTGCGGCGTGACAACCTGCTGGTGATCAAAGGTTTATGGTGCTTGCACATTCCTGCGAAGGTGGTGCTGGGGAACCCGGACGTCATGTTGGCATGGGTGCGAGAAGCGCTGGCGACGATCACTTCTGCGCCACACTGACGGAGGGATCCGGCGCATAACGTCACTGAACTTCCGGTATGCGCCACACTGCAAGTGAGTTGGGAGCGTGGCCTTCCCGGCGCCGAACTGTTCATCAGTTGAGCGCATAGCAAAAGTAGGGTTCCATATCCAGCCGCCCAGCCCCGCACCCAGGCCAGCCGCACTTTGCTACCCTTCCGGTCTGCTAAACTTGTGCAGTAAACCTTGGCGAGGGACGCTTGAAAAAGTGTCCGTGATCGACTGGGTCCCACAGCTCCTGGCATTCATGTTGCGGATTGTGTTGACCTGTTTAGTCCACGCCCACCATGAAGAAGGAGCATTTTTTATGTCTGAATTGAGCCTCAACGGCGAACTGCGCAACGAATTCGGCAAGGGCGCGGCACGCCGCATCCGCCGTGCCAAGCAGATCCCTGCTGTTATCTACGGCCACGGCGCAGCCCCCCTGCACTTGGTTCTGCCGGAGCGCGAGACCGTTCGCGCCATCCGCGGTGCTAACGCTCTGCTGACCATCACCATCGACGGCGAAAAGCACCTCGCCTTGGTCAAAGACGTTCAGCGCGATCCCGTACTGCAGATCGTCGAGCACATCGACCTGCTGACCGTTAAGAAGGGTGAGCAGGTCATCGTTGATGTTCCCGTGCACCTCGTTGGCGAGCCTGCTCCCTCCATAGTTGTGAACCAGGAAGAAATGACCGTCAGCCTCTCCGCTGATGCAACCGACGTTCCTGTCCGCATCGAGTTCGACATCAATGGCCGCACCGCCAACGATCACGTCCACGCTTCTGACCTGGTTCTGCCTAAGGGCTCCACCTTGGTCACCGAAGGTACCTTGCTGATCGCTCACTTCGCTGAGCCGGTTGTTGCTGCTGAAGCTGACACCGAAGCTGCTGCTGAGTAATCAGCACCACTAATGAGTGAAACTTGGCTTGTAGTCGGGCTCGGGAATCCCGGGCCCGGCTACAGCCGTAACAGGCACAATATTGGCTACATGGTGGTTGAGGAACTTGCCTCCCGCCTTGGAGCCACTTTCAAGACCCATAAAGCTAAGGCTTTGGTGGCCACTGGTCGTCTAGCCATGGGCGGGCACAAGCTGATCTTGGCCAAACCCACCGTCTTCATGAACCTCAATGGAGGTCCGACGGCGGCACTCGCCAAGTTCTATAACCTCCCCGCCGCGAATGTCATCGCCGTCCACGACGAAATTGATATCCCCTTCGACACCGTCAAAGTGAAAATTGGTGGCGGAGAAGGCGGACACAACGGTCTGCGGGACATTTCCCGGACCTTGGGCACCAAGGATTATTACCGTGTGCGTGCCGGTGTAGGCCGCCCGCCGGGCCGTGCCGACGCCGCCAGCCATGTGTTGCGCGACTTTTCCACGGCAGAAAACAAAACCCTCCCATTCCTGATCGATAACGCAGCTGACGCCGTGGAATTGCTGGTCGCCGAGGGCCTGCTGGCCGGGCAGGAGAAGTTCCACTAAAACGCCAATGTGACTTTTTCTGTGGTTTGTTTCACAGTCGCTGTTACAATGGCTCAAGGTCACTCACGCATGTAATTGATGCTCAGGTCATGCGGACGATTCGTGGCCCAGAGGGTGAATAAGTATGATGAGCCTGTGGGGAATCAGCGCATCTCAGCGCCCTCCGGAACGGCAGTCGCGGTCTGAACGAAGGGCACTGGGGGCCGGTGAACGGCACCAATGGTCTTCGCTCGTGCGCCTAGAGGACATAGATATTGTCCGAGCTTATCTGACTGACCCGGCGCTCCATGGGGCTGTCATTCTAGGCCCGCGAGGCGTGGGCAAGACCACACTTGCCCGCAAGGTCGCTCGCCGCCTTGAGAAAAACTCACATGTCGTCAGGCTTTTTGGCGCAGGTGTGCCAACTGACGTTCCCTACTCCATATTCTCCATCCAGTTGGCCAGGCTCAACGCCCGCCAGAGCGAAAGCCCGTCGGCCATTCTAGGCGCGTTGGTTGATCAAATATTTCAGGATGCCCATGGCTTGCCCATAGTGCTGATACTGGATGACCTGCCAGGCGTCGACACTCTGAGTATGGGCGTGCTCATGCACCTAGTTCTCGGAGGCAAGGCGAAGCTGCTCGTCGCGGCCCGGTCGTTAGCAGATTTTCCCGAAGACCTTGTCTGGATGATTAAGGACGGCCTGCTGGCCAGACAACGGTTGGAGCCGTTCTCCAGGGCTGAGGTGCGCGAGCTTCTGTCCAAGGCACTCGACGGTCCCGTTGCCGAATCAGTGGTGGCAACACTTTATGCCGTCAGCGCCGGAAACCCGCTGGTCCTGCAGGCGCTGGTCTACGAATATCTCCAAAGCGGTGTACTGCGCGCCAACGACGGCGTCTGGATACAGGTGGGCAGCCTTGACGAGGGCACCGAGGATGTCCTGCTTGAGCTGGTTGAGTCCCGCATGGCGCGTGAATCACCAGAGATGCGCACCCATCTGGAGAAGTTCTCGCTGCTTAATCATGTGCCGTTGGCTCTGGCTCTCAACGTGTTGGGAGCAGAGGCGGTCACTGCGCTGGAAGACCGCGGCTTTCTGGTTATTGCCGCCAACCGCAGCAAGACAGTGAGCTTTGCTGAACCCTATGTGGGGGAAACTGTCCGCAACCAGCTGTCGGCATACCAAAAGGCCAGCTACTTCGAAGACCTCTCAGAACTTCAGGCTTTGGACGCTGCCCTCTTGAGTCCGCAGGAATTGTTGATCTTTGCCAGCTGGATTAATGAGGCGGGTCTGGCAATGGAGCCAGAAGTGGCCTTGGCCGCAGCTCAGGCAGCGCTGCAGCTATTTGATCCACAGCTTGCCTTGGCCTGTGCCAGCCACATTCGCCCCGACCACCCACTGGCTGTCCAAGCTGCACAAAAACGCAGCCGGGCCCACCACCTCATGGCAAACTATGCCAAGGCTGTTGACGCCCTTGACACTATTTCCATTCCGGTTTTGAACGCACTGTCCCCGGAGGCTTACGCATCCTGGGCCATGGACCTGACAGTTTCGCTCGCCTGTCTGCCCGGCACAAAATTCCGCATCAACAAGATTCTCGCCGAGACCGAGGCACGAATCCTCCAGGCGTCACCAGAGGAGCGCCTGAGCGCCGAAAAGTTCTACAATCTGGCTCGTTTTGAGGTGCACATCAATCGTGGCGAGTTCGCGCAGGTGCTCCATGACCTCAGCATCGCCAGCAAGGATGCCCATGACAGGTCCTACCGCTTGAATTGTGCCTGCCTCCTGACGATGGCTCTCGCCGCAACGGGACATGAGCTTGACGCGATCGAACTTTCACGGGTGGTTGACGAAGAAGCTGAACGTTACAACATTGTCTTGCGAATGAAGGAATGGCGCCTGTTCGGGAGCCTTCTGGCCCTGGTCTGGAGCGGACAGTGGCGAAGTTGCGAGAGCGCCCTGCAGCAGGTCATCGAGTACTCCAACAACTCCCTCCGCTATCGTGGCGGGGGAATGGAACTTGCCCTCGGAATGGCCTACATGTTTGCCGGCAGGGACATGCAGGCGGCTGAAATTCTGCTCATTGCCGCCGCCCAACTGGAAGTCAGGGACACCTACACAAGCTCGGAACTGGTGTATTCAGCGCTGGCCTGCGTTCATGCGCGTCTGGGTGACGAGGAGCAGGGGCGCAGGTATTTGACCCTGGCGAAGGGATCCGTACGTCACAGCATGTGGGTGAACCGGACACTCTCAGACTACTTTCAGGCCCTGGCCACCCATGCGATGGGTGACCCTGCAGCGGTTGGCATGCTCGTGACGGCGGCAGAGCGTGACTTTGCCGAGGGCAGGCCCACGCCGGCCGCCAGCGGACTGCGCGCAGCGATCATGTGCGGCGCCATCGGACAGCATGATCTGCTGGAACAGGTAGCCCAGAGCTGTCAAGGACCGTTGGCCACCATCAGCGTGCTGCTCGCGCGGGCGGCGCGAGCCACACCTGCCACGGGTGAAAACGGTGCCCAGCTGGCCATGGACGCGGCCGGGCAAGCACGCGCCCTTGAGCTGCCGGACTTGGCGCGCCACGCCAACGAGCTTGCACTGGAACTTGCCTCAGCGGCCGGAGACAAGAAGCTGGCCAGGGAAGCCCGGAATGGCATGCGCGGCCTGGAACGGGCGGATGTGCAGGAGCAAGTACAAGGATCCGGCAATGTGCCGCTGACACCACGTGAGCTACAAGTTGCCCGGCATGCGAACAAAGGCATGAGCAACAGGGACATTGCGGGCAAGATCGGAGTTTCCGTGCGAACCGTGGAGGGCCACCTCTATCAAGTGTTCGCAAAACTGGGCATCACCTCCCGCTCTGCGCTGGAAGAATGGGTCCATCTATGACGGGGCCGTTGCGGGGCACGTCCAGTGTACTGAACATGCCGTTTTGCCGACAGGAAGAACTTGCAGACATAGTCTCGGCAATCCGTGGAGAGGATTGCAGAGCCGTCTTCCTGACCGCCGACAGTGGTCTGGGTGGGTCCACAATTCTGGCAAAACTGGCGGAAGTCGCTCAGGAACATGTCCCTGTACTGATGGTGCGCGGTTCGCAATCGCTGGCACGCATCCCCTTTGGTGTGCTGAGCCCGTACCTCAATCTGCAGGACACGCCCACGGAAGCCTTCAGATTGGGAGTGATACGCCAGGTACTGGCGACTATCGATGCCCGCCAGAGTGAACTCGCAGGCGCCGAAGCCGGCGGCGGTGACCTGCCACTGGTGGTGATCGATGATGCGCACGCCATCGACGAAGGCACGGCGGAACTCATTGTCAGCCTTGTCATGTCAGGAACCATCAACGTGGTGGCGTCGCACTCCAAACGGCACAGGCTGCCGGAACCGTTGCCGAGACTATGGTCCACGGGTATGGCCGAGAACATTATTCTGCACCCGCTGAGCCAGGAACAGGGACACACTTTTTGTGAACTCATGCTTTCCGGCCCTGTTTCGCCCGCCACAAGTTGGCATTACTGGTCGACAGCTGCAGGCAATCCCCTGTTCCTGCACCTGCTCGTCAACGAAGCTGTGGAGCAGGGCCACCTGCATCAGAAATCGGGAACGTGGGTGGGAGAATACGAATCCCAGGCGCATGGCAGGGGTTTGGAGGAGGCTGTCCAGACCGTCCTGCGGGGACTGTCTAGGGACGGCCAGGAGGCACTTAACCTCATTGCCCTGGCGGAACCACTGGCGGAATCCGACCTCCGGGGCCTTGTTTCGGAACAGGTCATACAAGAACTACTTGACTGGCCCTTGGTCAGTTACCAGTCGCCGTCTTCGGATCTCTTGGTGCTGGCGAACCCGATCTATGGGCAGGTGATTCGGGAGATCGTCCCGCTCGCCCAGAGTCGGGTGCTTCACGAGCAGCTGATCGGTGATTTGACGGACGACGGCGGAAACAGGGAATCGCTGCTACGCCGGGTCCTGTGGGCGGTTGAGGTGGGCATAGAGGTCGGTGATGCAATCCTTTTGCGCGCAGCAATCCTGGCCAGCAAGCTGTTCCAGTCCACCACGTCCCTGCATTTGGCGCAGGAAATTTACGGAGCGAATTTCCAGCTTAGAGCCACGATGGTCAAAGCCAGGGCCAAATACAACTTGGGCGATTACCGTGGCGCGTTCACGCTCATGGAGTTGCCACAGGATCCTGCCAATGTGCAGGATTTGGTTTTTGGGGCGCTGTTGAGGGCATCGACAAGGTCTGCGCTGGGGATGCCCGTGGCGATGCTCATGGCCGATGCGCAGGACCTGCGGACTGCCGGGGAGAAGCTGGCCTTCGCCGACCCCGGCAATGCGGAAGCCATCATCGGTTACTCCCATGGCAGTGCCTTGATGGTGGAGTTGATAGCACTCTCACGCGCCGGGCGGTACGCGGAGATGACCGAGCTGACGGCTATGCTCTCAGCCCAGCAGGGGCTCCCCGCCGCCGAGGAGATCAACCGGGCAATGGCGCTGACAATGGACTCTG
The DNA here is from genome assembly GCF_040686835.1 of Specibacter sp. NPDC078692. Lineage (NCBI taxonomy): Bacteria > Bacillati > Actinomycetota > Actinomycetes > Micrococcales > Micrococcaceae > Specibacter > Specibacter sp. NPDC078692. Next base: position 66,024 of record NZ_JBFBLV010000016.1, on the reverse strand, counting down.
AGCGGTTGACAGCACAAGGCTTCCCGGAGCAGGGCGCGCAGCGGGCAGCTGAGGCGTACTCCCTGGAACACTCGGAGGAAAATGATGTGTTTTTCCTGCCGGAAAGCATCATGCTGCGCCACTTGACAGCGATGCTGTGTGCCGGCTACTGGTCGGCGGCGGCAGCGGTCATGGACCAGTTTTCGTTGGAAGAGGGCCCCATTGTTTTCACCTTCGGCGGCGGTGCCAGTGTGGTGCGGGGCATGGGCTCGGTGCGCGCCGGAGCATTCTCCGACGCGCTCAAGGTCCTCCTCGGCGGCCTTGATTCCCTGCAGCGCAGCGATCCGCAGCAGCTCCTTGGCTATTGCACGGCCATGGCCGCCTACAGTGCTGCACGGCTTGGGCAGCGCGAGCTGGCTCACAGACTGGTGAGAGACCATGTGGAAAGCACCGGCATATTTTTGGTGCTGGCCCATGAACGTGCCTATCTTTCGGCAGCGCGCCAGCTTTTATTGCCCGACGGCGGTGGGCTGGCTGAGCTTTTAGCGCAGGCCGACGTGGCGCATGACTCGGAATCGGCCATGATTGAACTGAACGCGCTCGTGTTAGCACTGGAGCTGGGGGATGAGAGCGTTGCCGCCCGTGTTGCGGACTTGGCTGCCGGAGTGGAAGGTCCCTGGGCCCGCGGCATGTGCCTGTACGCGGATTCGCTACATGCCGGCGACGGACAGAGGCTAAAAGAAGCCGGAGAGCTCTTGAGCCAGGCGGGTGTCATGGGGTTTGCCAGGTTGGCACTGGCCAAATCGTCCGCCCTGCTTAGCGGGGCCGGGTTGCAGGATCAGGCCCGCATTGCACGGCAGGGATTGCGGAAGCTTTCAGCTACGTCCGGGCCTGCGATCCAGCCTGCGAGTTCCGGCAAAGGTGGTGCGCTGACCAAGCGTGAACGTCAAATCGCCAGTTTTGCGGCGCAGGGCATGACCGACCGTGATATTGCCGTGGAGCTGACGCTTTCCCTGCGCACAGTCGAAGGCCACCTGTACCGGGCCTACGCGAAGCTGGGAATCTCCGCCCGTGAGGAACTGCCGCAAGCGCTCTAGCTGGCGCGAGTGTGTCGATCCACCACTTGCGTTGGTATGTCCTGCCGCTAACAACGTGAGACTGCGCAAATCTGAGGGCACTCACCCCTCTTCCCCGTAGCTTCCGCAGCTAACTGAGTACTCATGGACGAAATCGAGTACTCAGTTTTTCAAGAGTCCAGTACTTATCACTCGTGTTTTGCCGTTGGTGGTGTCGTTGACTAGAGGTGTTGTAAAGGTCTCAACGGTCTCACCAGGGGAAGGTTTCATAATGCTCAAATTCTTAACCGCCGTAGTTAGTCATGACGGGACATCAGAAAATTCACTGAGCAACAATTCTCCTGAAGGGTTGATTCTGCAACCCTGCCCTAAACCGGCAGTAACCCTGCACAGCCGTAGCGGCTGTACTCCACAATCGGAGCCGGCGACGGATAAGCCTTCTGAGACCAAGGCTTTCCCCCAGCCGTCGTCGGCTCCTTCCTCTTGGATCATGCTGTTCCCCGCATCACTTCGCGGAGCAAGCAAATGACCGAGCTGAGATTTCTCCCGCACCTGCGCCGCCCAGTTGACAGCTCTGCCAACGCCAAAGACAAGGGCAGCGTCCTGCGGACTAAACACAGTGTGTGGGATGCACGGCCCGTCCAGCCCTCAGCACGCATTACTGAAATAAAATGGAGCGCACGGTACGCCACTAGGCTGCGGATCAGCGATGCCATGGTCTCCATAGTCGTCGTAGCCGTGGCCTACTTGTTGCGATTTGGCATTCCCGCCCTTCAGGATTCATCGAATTTGACGGAAATCGGCTACCTGTGGGTTGGCCTTGCCGTTGTGGTGTTGTGGAACTTAGACCTCGCCTACTGCCGGTCCCGGGAAAAACGTGTCTTCGGTACTGGCGCCACCGAGTACCACCGGGTGGTCCAGGCAACGCTGCGGACCTTTGGCATCATGGCGATCATCCTGCTAGTGTTCCAGATCGATGTGTCCCGCGGCTTCTTTGCGGCGGCACTACCTCTTGGAATCGTTTTAGTCGTTGGCGAGCGGTGGCTGTGGCGCCGGTGGCTGAGCCGCCAGCGAAGCGCTGGAAGGTCGCTGTCCAAAGTTGTTGTGCTGGGAAACCCGCAAGATGTTGAGTACGTCATTGGGCAGCTGCGCGACAACCTGTCAACCGGATACATGGTGGCTGGGGCCGCACTGACAGCCTTGCAGCCAAACATGGAATTGCTGCCTCCATGGTACGGGGTGCCGGTGCTTTCCACCGCTGCGGACATTGCCGACGTGGTTGCCCAAACCGGTGCAGAGGCAGTTGTGGTGGCCGGGGCACTGCCTGGCGGGCCCAAAGCCATCCAGGAACTTGGCTGGCGCCTGGAAGACATGGCCACCGAATTGGTGCTGTCCTCAAGCCTGACCAATGTTGCCGGACCCCGAGTGCATTTCAGGCCCATGGAGGGCCTTCCTCTCATGCACGTGGAACTGCCCCAATACTCGGGTGGCAAGCACGTTTTCAAACGATTCATGGACGTGACACTAGCCGCGACCGCCATGACCGTTCTCCTGCCCGTCTTCCTTGTTCTGGCGCTCATCGTCAAGCTCGACAGCCCCGGACCGGTCTTGTTCTTCCAAGAACGAGTTGGCCGCAACGGCGATAAGTTCAAGATGCTCAAGTTCCGTTCAATGGTGGTTGACGCCGAAGAGAAGCTGGCTTCGCTGCAGGGCAGCAATGAGGGAGCCGGCGTCCTGTTCAAGATCCCCAACGATCCACGGGTCACCCGGTGTGGACGTTGGATGCGCAGGTTCTCTCTCGATGAACTGCCCCAACTTTGGAACGTTCTGGCCGGACATATGAGTATGGTGGGCCCCCGCCCACCACTTGCACGGGAGGTTGCCGAATACCAGCAGCCAGTTCATCGCAGACTCCTGATTAAGCCGGGGATTACCGGACTGTGGCAAATCAATGGCCGTTCGAATCTCGTCTGGGATGAGGCGGTGCGTCTTGATTTGTACTACGTGGAGAACTGGTCGCTCACAGGAGACATTGTCATCCTATGGCGCACGTTCAAGGCAGTAGTTGCGCCCGTCGGGGCGTATTAGGCCAACGCGCTTCAGCGCTAGCCATAACTGAAAAGAAATGGAATTAATATCATGGTCTCGATTCCCCACCCACTGCAGCAGATCAACCTGCTGTCCGAAAATGCCGTTTTGAAAGTTGCCGTGATTGGTGCCGGATACTGGGGGCCCAACCTCGCCAGAAACTTTAAGGCCAGCCCTGACTGGGAGCTGAGCGCAATTGTTGATATGGACATTGAACGTGCCCTGAAAATTGCTCGTCCACTGGGCGATGTGCCGGTCTTTGCATCCCTCGATGAGCTATTTGCAGGCACTGATGTTGATGCTGTCGCCATCGCTACCCCAGCCCGCACACACTATGCCGTGGCCATGGCTGCCATGCGGGCAGGAAAGCACGTGGTGGTGGAAAAGCCCTTGGCAGACCAGTGGGAGCACGGGGTGGAGATGGTGGAATTTGCTGCAGCCGCCGGTCTCACTCTCATGGCCGACCACACTTACTGCTATACGCCCGCTGCACTGAAGATCCGGGAATTGATCGCAGAAGATGCTCTGGGTGAAGTCCTCTTCATCGATTCGGTACGGATCAACCTGGGCCTGATTCAGCCGGACGTGGACGTCTTCTGGGACCTGGCACCCCACGACCTTTCCGTCATCGACTTCATCCTGCCGGGCGGTCTGGCGCCAACAACAGTTGCAGCCCAAGGGGCGGATCCGTTGGGCAGTGGAAAAGCCTGTGTTGGACACCTGACATTTGAACTTCCCAACAACGCCATGGCCCACATCAACGTGAACTGGCTGAGCCCCACAAAAATACGACGCATGGTCATTGGTGGTTCCAAACGGACTCTGGTCTGGGACGACCTCAACCCGCAGCAGCGCCTGAGCGTCTACGACCGGGGTGTCAACATCGAGAAAGCTTCCACAACAGCGGCCCAGCGCAATACGCAGGCAGTGTCCTATCGGCTGGGTGACACCTGGTCTCCAGCTCTTCCTGAAAAGGAGGCATTGGGTGCCATGGTGCAGGAATTCGCCGACAGCATCAGGGGGGTGCGCCCATCCCGCACCGGCGGCTTGTCAGGACTTCGCGTCCTGGCCGTGCTGGAGGCGGCAAGTAAGAGTTTGGCAGCAGACGGCGAACACAGCCGGGTAGCAGATTATGAGTCTCAATTGGAGGGAACACGATGAGTCAACTAGACGGAGCAACAGTTCTTGTCACTGGCGGGGCAGGTTTCATAGGCAGCCACCTGGTTGACCATTTGCTGGAGTCAGCTGATGTTGCCCACGTGACAGTCGTCGACAATCTTGTGAACGGTTCTTTGGACAATTTGGACCACCGGCTCGTCGATCCGAGATTCACGATGGTGGTCGGTGACATCAGGGATGGTTCGGTCCTGGAAACATCCCTCAAAGGTATTTCGGTGGTCTTCCATCTCGCCTGCCTGGGAGTGCGCCACAGCCTGCATGCTCCGGTTGAAAACCATGACGTGAATGCTTCTGGGACGCTCAAACTCTTGGAAGAATCCCGTGCTGCCGGAGTACAACGATTCATCAATGTCAGTTCCAGCGAGGTATTTGGGACCGCACAATTTGTGCCAATGACGGAAACGCATCCGACATGGCCTGAAACCGTCTACGGGGGCAGCAAATTGGCCGGGGAAGCATATGCCCGGGCCTTCTTTCGCACTTATGGGTTCCCAACGGTCGTTGTTCGCCCCTTCAACACCTTTGGGCCGCGAAGCCATTTTGAAGGTGACAGCGGTGAGATGATCCCTCGCACCATAGTTCGTATGCTTGCGGGACAATCCCCCGTAATTTTTGGCAGCGGCGAACAGACCCGGGACTTTATGCATGTTTCGGACACGGTCCGCGGCTTGGTGGGACTGGCCAATTGTGACGAGGCAATTGGGCAGACAGTTAATTTTGGTTCCGGCACGGAAATCACCATGAACACCCTTTGTAAGGTGATTGCACAAGCGATGGACCGCACTGATCTGTCTCCCGAGCACTTGCCCGGGCGTCCCGGGGATGTCGGAAGACTGCTCGTGGATGGATCTTTCATTCAGAAACTGACCGGCTTTCAGCCGGAGATGTCCTTTGAAGCAGGTATCCGTGACGTGGTGAACTGGTTCGCCCAAAAGTCGTCCGACTCCGCCGATCTTATTAGCCGCGTAGCTGACACCAATTGGAATTCCCTATCCGAGGTAGTGTCAAAATGACGGCCCACGTCGACAGCGTCGAAGATGCGGTGCTGGAACGCATCAATGTCATGCGCCCGTGGATGGGAGAGGAAGAAGCCGAAGCCGTGGCTGCTGTCATCGCCTCTGGTTGGGTGGCGCAGGGCCCCAAGGTCGCCCAATTTGAGACGGAGTTTGCCGCTGCCCAGGCTGCGCGGCACGCCGTTGCCACCTCAAATTGCACGACGGCGCTCCACCTCGCCTTGGTGGTGGCCGGGATCAAGGCCGGCGACGACGTCGTCATTCCTTCCTTTTCCTTTATTGCCACAGCCAACGCGCCAACGTACGTTGGGGCACGGCCCGTTTTTGCCGACGTCGAACTTGAAACCGGGAATGTCACAGCCGAAACCATCGCAGCGGCCCTGACCCCCAACACCCGTGCAGTGATTGTGGTTGACCAGGGTGGCATGCCCGTTGACCTTGACCCGATCAGGGCCCTGTGCGACCCGCTCGGGATCACCGTCATTGAGGACGCTGCCTGCGGTGCAGGGTCCACATACCGTGGGAAGCCTGTGGGCGCGGGTGCGGAGCTGGCTGCCTGGTCGTTCCATCCCCGCAAGATCCTCACCACGGGGGAGGGTGGCATGCTCACCAGCTCCCGTGCCGAATGGGCGCAAAAGGCTGCCAAGCTGCGTGAACACGCCATGAGTGCATCGGCCGCCAGCCGGCACTCCTCGGTCCTGGCACCTCCTGAGGAATACACGGAGATTGGCTTCAACTTCCGTATGACTGACATGCAGGCTGCCGTGGGGCTGGTCCAGCTGGGCCGGCTTGCCGAGGCAGTGCAGCGTCGACGGGACATCGCTGCCGAATACACCGAAGCACTTGCCGGTGTGCCTGGACTGAGAATTTCAGCGGACCCCGACCACGGCACCAGCAACTTCCAGTCGTTCTGGCTGGAAGTGCTCCCGGGCTACGGCACCACCCGGGAAGGGTTGCTGGAACACCTGGCGAACCAGGGCATATCCGCACGCCGGGGCATCATGGCCGCCCACCGCCAGCCCGCCTACCGCGGCAGGGATACCGGAACCGCCAGCCTGGCCGTGACGGAAAGGCTCACCGACAACACGCTCATCCTGCCCGTGTACCACCAGCTGGACCCAGACGACCAGGACCGGGTCATTGCCGCGGTGCGCACAGGGGGAAGGAAGTAGCCATGCCTGAGATCATCCTCGTGGCCGCAAGCGGGCTGGCGCGTGAAGTTCTGGCGTGCATCCGAAATTCGGGAACCGCCGACGTGATCGGTTTCCTTGACGATGACCCAGCACTGGCCGGCCGGGACCTCGACGGTGTGCCGGTGCTCGGCCGGATCAACGACGCCACGGCCTATCCCACCGCATCATTCGTGCTGTGCGCAGGCAAGGGTGGAACACGGGAGAAGATCGCCTTCGTGCTGGCAGGGTTGGGCATCGGCAGTGTCAGGTACACCTCGGTGGTGGACAAGAGCGTGGCGGTGACCGACGGATCAATCATTGGTGCCGGCTGCATCCTGCTGGCCAACGTGGTCCTGACGGCCGGGGTCAGGCTCGGCAGCCATGTGGTGGCCATGCCCCAGGTGACCTTCACGCACGACGACGATGCGGACGACTTCGCGACCCTCGCCGCGGGCGTCTCACTGGGAGGCGGGGTCCACGTGGGACGCCGGGCCTACCTGGGCATGAACTCCAGCGTGCGCGAACACCTCTCCATCGGTGCCGGGGCCACTGTCGGCATGGGTGCCGCAGTCCTGCAGGACGTGCCCGACGACGAAACCTGGGCAGGCGTTCCGGCCCGCCCGCTGCGTGGGGGGCAAACCCCGGCGCCGGCTCCAAACTCCACGAACGGGAGGCACTGACATGGAATCGATTCCCCTGGTCGACCTGCAGGCACAGCAGGCGGAAATCGCGGATGAAATTCGCGAGGAAATTGACTACATACTGTGGTCGGCGGCGTTCATCGGCGGCCCGGCCGTGGCCCGCTTTGAAAAGGCCTACGCAGAATTCACCGGGACCCGGCATTGCGTGGGAGTTGGCAACGGCACGGATGCGCTGGAACTCGCGCTTCGCGCCACCGGGGTGCGGGCACGAGGGGAAGTGATCCTCCCGGCAAATTCCTTTGTCGCAACAGCGGAAGCCGTGGCCCGCATTGGTGCCGTGCCGGTGTTTGTGGACGTGGACCCGCTGCACCTTCTCATAGACCCGGAGAAGGTTGCCGACGCCGTCGGTCCCAGGACCCAGGCAATCGTCCCCGTTCACCTCTTTGGCCAGTTGGCGCCCATGCCCCAGATCATGGAGATTGCGCTCGCAGCCGGGGTGCCCGTCATTGAGGATGCGGCCCAGTCCCAGGGAGCGCAGCATGCCGGTCAGGTGTCTGGATCGTTCGGGGCTGCCGCAGCCACCAGCTTCTATCCCGGCAAGAACCTTGGTGCCGCAGGCGACGCGGGTGCCGTCACCACCAACGATCCCGAGATTGCTGCGATGGTGCGCGTCCTCGGCGCGCACGGCAGCTCCTCTAAGTACGTGCACGACGTCGTCGGGATGAACTCGCGCTTGGACACCATCCAGGCAGTGGTGCTCAACGCCAAATTGCAGCGGCTGCCGCGCTGGAACGCCATGCGGCGCGAGGCCGCAGCCCGCTACAGCGCGATGCTGGGTAGGGTTCCCGGCGTAGTGGCTCCGGTTGGCCGGGCTGATTACGAGGACGCATGGCACCTGTACGTGGTTCAGGTGGATAACCGCGATGCCGTGCTGGCGGAGTTGAATGCCGCGGGCATCGGAGCCGGAATCCACTACCCAACGCCCATCCACCTGACCAAGGCCTTCTCCTACATTGGCAAGGGTCTGGGTGACTTCCCGGTAGCCGAGGCTGCAGCGTCCCGGATTCTGTCATTGCCCCTGTTCCCGCACATCTCGGTGAAGCAGCAGGAACGGGTTTTCGGGGTGGTTCGAGGGAGTCGTCGGGGTATTTCGATGCAGGTGGGGGATAAGTTATGAGAATATTAGTCTGTCCACACGAAATGGTCATGGGTGGCAGTCAAATAAATGCGATCGAATTTGCTTCGAAGATAAAAAATCATGGCCATGAAGCAGTGATTTACGCGCCCTCAGGAATTTTGGTGGATTACGCCAGAAGTCTTGGATTACAAGTTATCGAATCGCCGGATGCGTCTTCCAAATTAGAGCTCAAGTGGATGCTCGGCCTCATGAAGATTGTCAAGAATCATCAAATAGACCTGATACATACCTATGAGTGGGGGCCTTCCACAGCAGCAATGTTCAGTGCGCATCTGCTGCAGGCGACCCCCATGCTAATGACTGTTCTATCGATGGAAGTTCCTGAATTTCTTCCAACACATATACCCATCGTCGTCGGCACAAAAGAACTCTACGAAAAACAAATAGAGAAACGACCGGCGGTTCTAATGGAGCCGGTAATTGACTTGACAATTAATTACCCGCAGGACCAAGCGCAAGCTAGAAAAAGCCTTGAAATAGCCATGGATGACTTTGTCGTAAGTATTGTTTGCCGACTAACCACGGAGCTTGAAAAGGCCCAAGGAGTATTGAGAGCCATCGCAGTTGCCGGTGAATTGGCAGCAAGAATTCCGATGAGACTTATTATTGCAGGAGATGGGCCAATCTTGGCTGAAGTTACAGACCAAGCAAATGCTATTAATAAGCAAGTTGGGCGTGAGGTTGTCATAATCACGGGCAATTTAACGGACCCATCGCCAGTTTATGCATGTTCTGACGTCAGTGTGGGAATGGGATCGTCAGCGATCAAAGGTATGGCTTTTGGGAAACCATTAATAGTTCAGGGCGCCGGGGGGTATTGGAAGTTACTTACACAAGAGACGTACCCGGAATTTCTTGATCACGGGTGGTACGGGAAGAACGGTGGCGGAGACGATGACCTAAAGCGAAGTCTTGTTGCTCTGGCTAAATCTCCTCAGTACATACATGAATTAGGATTATTTGGACGACAAATCGTTGAAAGCCGATACAACATTGAGTCCGCAGCAATTGAACTGGCAAATCTCTACAATCAGACAAGGTCGTGTTCATCAGTACAAACTCTGAGATCATTCAAATCACTTAAGTCAATAGCAATATCAACCATGCGGATAACGAAATACAAGTCCGTTGTATTGACGCGAAGGGCTTTCAACAAGCTGAAGCGACTCAGCGGACTGAAGAGTGATTCCCCATGACCGAGTCTACTAATTTGTCGACTCCAACTCTGAAAAATGCCTTGGCCTGGAGTGGTTTGAGCAACTTAGTTTTGCGGGTCGGAACATTGAGTATGGGCATAGTTCTGGCCAGAATTCTTTCCCCTGAGGACTTCGGTGTCTACGCTGTCGCGTTAACAGTTCAAACCATCCTTATGACCATGGCTGATTTTGGGCTAAGTGCTGATCTAATCCGAAGCAAGGATCATGAAAGACGTGCTCCGACAGTTGCCACATTGGGCGTGCTTACCGGGTTAATATTTGCAACAAGTATGGCTTTTTCGAGTACCTTCGTTGCGAATAGTATGGGAAGTCCTGAAGCTAGCGATGTCATATTCATTCTATCTTTCACCCTGGTTCTCAGCGGTGTTGGAATAGTGCCGTATGCCAAACTGCAAAGAAACTTTGAACAGAAAAAGATATTCTCGATATCGATGGTGGACTTCATAGTCAGCACGACTGTGACAATTCTTCTCTTAGTTCTTGGTCTGGGTGTCATTTCATTGGCCTATGCGCGGATTGCTGCGCAAGCCTGTGCCGTAGTCCTCCAGTTCATCTTGGCGAGACAGGGTCTTAAATTTGGCTACAATAGATCGCTGGTCATGTCGGTGCTCAAGTTCGGTGGTCCCATTGCCGCGGCTAACCTGCTTTCGTGGTCGCTGCTAAGCGTTGACAACGTCGTTATCGCCCGGTTGGCGGGACCGGTTTCACTTGGATTTTACGTACTGGCTTTCAATATCTCCAATTGGCCAATGAGTGCCCTTGGGCAAGTTATTAGATCGGTATCTTTGCCCGCCTTCTCGAGAGCGGCCGGTGAAGGTAACGGCCAAAATCTAACAACGGCCGTCGCCCTGACCTGGGGTATTGGACTGCCAGCGGGGCTGTTTTTAGCGGTTCTATCGGAACCATTGATTAGTCTGATATATGGTGAAAAATGGAGTCTTGCTGCCCCAGTTCTTGCGGCCCTGGGAATCTTCGGCGCCTTTAGGCTCGTTTTTGACGTTTGGGTTGCGTATTTATTGGCCTGCGGCAAATCCTTGGCCGTACTATTGGTCCAAATAGTATGGTTTTGTTCCTTGATTCCTGCGATGATCGCAGCAACTCATTTGTTTGGGATCGTCGGAGGCGGTTGGGCTCATGTTGTCGTCGGAGTCATGGTTGTGCTACCGGCTTATATATGGGCACTTCGTGGTACGCGGGCGGATTTGCGGGGTCTGGCAAAAGTTGGTTGGCCACCCGTCCTGGCTGGAGTTCCCACTTGGTTCGTCGCACATTTTGTAGCAAATTTAGTGTCGTCGCCGATTTTGGCAATCGGTCTAGGTGGAATTGCTGGGGGTGCCGTATATGTCGCGCTTCTTTTCCGGTGGTATGCCAGAATCGTTCGTTCCGCGCTCCTAATGAAACAAGGGGCAAATAATCATGTTGCGGATGTAATTGGGAACGTATCCAATGGTTTGAATCCAAGATCAGATGCAATCACTGAATCCAGCAGTACCTGAACGTTTAGTCTTGAACTTCCCGGATATGTGGTCATGTTGAAAGGAGAATTTATGATGTCAGTCCATAAGTATGTTGGTGGAGCTGAGCTTAGTGCGTGCGGCTTGACTGCCATAAGTGGTTTTTATGCCGTTGTCGACGTCCTGTTGGTGCGGCTTGCCGTCATACTACATCCAGATTTTCCCGGTTTGACTATTTTGACCTGCAATCCATTAAGGCCCTTAGAAACTTTCGGGACGGTATGCGGGCTTTATGCAAATTTACCCAATACGGCCGGTCAGAGAAAGGGGGCTTGTGTGCGAATGGGTCGCGTCGGCATTTGGGTCAGACGCCGAGGGGATGCCAGCGGGCGAGCTTCTTTTGCCGTGTTCCTCCGGGTACTGGATGAACGATTTTGCGGAATCAATTTGGTTGGCAATGATGAGTACGAACGTGGCCCTACTCGCCCAGTTCTTCGGCGGTCTGTGTTGTCTGCGGAAAACAGAGATGGGGGCCGCTCAAATGTCGAGTGCGGCGGATGATTCTCGGGTCTCAGGTCTCGCAATTGTGGCTGCTGTGGAGCGCCGCCAGCGTGTGACGCCATCAGCACGACCAATGGGGCCCCCTGCTCGGGTCTCTGTTGTTATACCTTGCTACAACTACGCACGCTTTCTTGGTGCTGCAGTTGGTAGCGTCCTGGCGCAAGAAGACGTTCAAGTCGATGTAGTCATTGTCGATGACGCATCAACCGACGACAGTTTGGATCTTGCGCAGGTACTCTCGACCGCAGACGACCGCATTAGGGTTATCAAGCACAGCCAAAACAAAGGGCCTGTAGTGACCTTCAACGACGGGCTTGCTGAGACCGATGGGGAGTTCATTGTGCGTTTGGATGCAGACGACATGCTGACTCCAGGTTCGCTTAGTCGCTCTGTTGCATTGGCGAGGGCATGGCCCAGCGTTGGGCTCGTCTATGGACATCCAATCCACTTCGAAGGGGCGCCTGCGAAATCAGTCCGAACTACTGCCCGAAGCTGGACGGTTTGGCCCGGTGCCGAATGGCTCCAGCGACGATGCGCCGCGGGCAAGAACGTAATTACTGCCCCTGAAGCACTCATGAGGGCGGCCGTCGTAGACGAAGTCGGTGGGCAACAGCCACTGGCCCATTCGCACGACATGGAGATGTGGATGCGGATCTCAGCTCATTCGGACGTGGGTCACATTGAAGGCGCAGACCAGGCATGGCATCGTGACCATGATCTAAGTTTGTCAGCCCGGGAAGTGAACATGGTCAGTGACTTGTTTGACAGGCGGGAAGCTTTTGAGGTGCTTTTTGCTGCTGATCTTCCTTCCAAAATCCAATCCGGGAGACTGTCGCGAAAGGCGAAGGAGGCACTCGCCATTGAGGCACTGACCCGGGCCTGCCACTTATATGATCGGGGGCGCGGCACTGAAGACGCAGTCCTTGAGCTATTGGAGTTTGCGAATCAGACTTGGCCCGGGTCGACAGGATCGCGACAGTGGCGGGCGTTGCAACGACGGATTCGTATTGGCACCCAACTTGTGCCGCATTTGCCTTGGTATGTGGCGCAGGCAGCCCTCCGCCGGTTCGTTGGCGAGGCTGAATACCACAGGTGGTCACGTGACGGTGTCTGAGAATGTGGGCTGAGTTGTGCGGAAAATACTTTGGAAAGGAAGAACCGGTATGTCTCTTAACGAGTTTTCAGGCAGTGTGGTCATCGCTGCGGCCAACAGCTGGGATGGAGTGCGCATGGCTGACCGACAATTGGCCGAACGCCTGTCGCAGCACGTTCCCGTTCTGTATGTAGATCCGCCGCAGTCGGTCGCATCACGTTACCGACAGCACGGACCCGGGGCAGTGTTCCGGACAAAGCTTCTTCGTCGGGTCGGCCCTAGACTAGCACGCCTGACTCCCGAGGCACTGCCCGGGCTTGCTCGTCCGGCCGTGGCCAGAGTCAACTCACTGGCCGTAGCACGACAGATTCGATGGGCAGTGAATCACCTTGGGGGTAGTATCCACTCGACGATTGAGGCTAATGTTCTCATGCCCATTATGGGTCGATGCGGAGAGTTGCAGAGGGTCTACTGGGCCCAGGATGACTTCGTGGGCATGGCACCGCTAACTGGGCAGGACCCGTCTGCACTGGCACGTGCGGAGGCACGATTGACTGCGACGGCCGATGTGATTATCGCTGCAAATCCTTCCGTGGCTGAGACGTTGCAGTTGCACGGGCATACCGCAGCATTGATCCCCTACGGCTGCGATTTCGGTGTATTTGGCAGAACTCATCTGGTCAGCCCTGCGCAAGATATTCGTTTGGTCCGGCCGATGGCGGTGTTCATGGGGCATCTGGGTGATCGCATCGATTTGGAAATTCTGGAAGCAGTGGCAGAGTCCAACGTCTCCCTCTTGATCGTGGGGCCGTTGCATCCCAGAACTGACTTGAACCGGTTCAATGCGGTATTGGCACACGGAAATGTCCAATGGGTAGGGGAACGGCCGTTTGAGGACTTGCCACGCTATCTGGCGCATGCCGAAGTGGGAATATTGCCCTATACACATTCGAAATTCAATATCGGTAGTTTCCCACTGAAAGTTCTCGAATACCTCGCAGCGTCCCTGCCCGTTGTTGCGACAGGGCTGCCGGCGATTTCGTGGTTGAACTCTCCTCATATTGATATAGCTGAAGGTCCTCAGGGTTTCACCAAAGCAGTGCTGGAACGGCTGGGGTCTATGCGGGACGAAACGGGGGACAGCGACCGCCGAGCATTCGCGGCTGGCCACTCTTGGGAAGCGCGGGCACGATCATTCCTTGAGGCGATGAACCTTGCGGCGCCATCTGAGGCCGGTACGACGTCGATTTCTGATGTAGAGGGGCAGGCGGGCGGCCTCAGTCGTCGATGACTGGATCTGTATTGGCGCTTCAATGGAAATCCGCCAGTAAGCTCCGGCGATTCCCATGACTAGGAACAACGTCCCCGCCGACATAGGGAATGAGAAAACATCAAAAAATCCGGCCGTTACCGTGCCAGAAAGTAATGATGCAGCCAAAGCTGAACCAACCAGCCGTGACTGTGGAGCGGTAACCGTTCGTCGCCCCCGGATACACACGACGATGCTGGTGACCAGGACAGCACCAAACGCAGCCAGCCCGACAAATCCGAGTTCTATCAGGATACCGAGATACTGGTTGTCCAGAATCCGATATTGCGGCAGGAAGGTTCCGAATCCCCTTCCAAACCAGGGGCTTCTGGCAACAAATTCGCCGACGAGACCATAACTGTCTGTTCTTGATGTAGTACTGGAGTCTTCCGAGATGCCCTGAAAGAGGTTGAGGATCGTTCCCAGCATGCCGGGGACAGCTAAGTACATGACGCCCACCAGGGCTACAGCGGCCGCACATGACCGAATCTTCACCTTACGTGGCAAACTTGGGAAGAGTGCCAACATCCCAATTGCAACAGCAAGAAATGCTGAACGTGAAATTGAGAGCATTATTGCTGGAGCCATGATCGCTACAGGCGCCCAGCGAAGCAAGGCACTGCGCCCTTTGTCTGTCAAAGCCAATGCCAAGGATATGGGAAATATCATCGCCAGCACGGCTGCATATTCAAGAGGACTTTGTGCAGTGGCTGCAGATCGAGTGAATCCACCGCGGTCCCCGATGGCGGAAAAGGATTGGGTTGAAATTAATCCTGGGATTTGAATATAATCCACAAGCGATAATTTAGTAATGAATTGCAGGATGCCCAACACCGCAAGCAGAGCCCCTGCTAAGGCGAGACGCCGGAGGAGTGCCACCAAGCGTTCCATGTCCGCGATCCCGTCATTTGCAACGAACAACACTCCTGCCCACGCAACAAGTCGTAACAGTGAAGTATCCACGGTCGATGCTTCGAGAGGTGGCAGCGGCCGTAAACTGGCAGCAACGTAGCTGGCAGTTGCGCTCCCCAAAAAGATGAGCTTGGCGATCCGAACAGGTTGGACAGATTTGGATTGCGCGGGGTGATTTCGCTGGATGTGGAACCAGCACCACCACAGCGCCAGCCCAAGTGCAAATAGGGTAGCTAAAGAACCTGCACTTCCAAGAGCGCCGATACGCCGGTCGGAAGGGATGGCATACAACAACAACATGTAGATACTCAAGACGGACACTGCATCCATCGCTTTTGTTCGTACGGCTACCCGTATGCCGCTGCTGCCCTTACGCGCCATGGGTGCGGTGTTATTTCGTCTTTTGGGGCGTAGATTTGACAGGATTATCATCCACCACTGATTCGCTGCCCGGCCTCAATCGACTACTGGATTTGAAAGCTTCCGGTTGTCCGACGGATAATTCCGGGATCGGTGCAGGTACTTCGGGAATGGCACGCGGAATGTCTGAGCTGGACTGTTCGGCGTCCGGCAGAATTTTCGCCGCGCGACGAGTTCGACGATTGACGAGGATTCCATCCAATAGGCCCGTGAACAGGAGC
Source organism: Specibacter sp. NPDC078692 (assembly GCF_040686835.1). Lineage (NCBI taxonomy): Bacteria > Bacillati > Actinomycetota > Actinomycetes > Micrococcales > Micrococcaceae > Specibacter > Specibacter sp. NPDC078692. Next base: position 50,491 of record NZ_JBFBLV010000016.1, on the reverse strand, counting down.
GTCATCGCCAAGCCTGCCACTCCGAAAATACCGGTATATTGCGTTCGGGTTTTGGAAATCAGAGTCGGCTTAATGGCAACGGTCAATGGTGCAGATGTGATGCGCGATGCTGGTGGAACGTTAAGATCAACCTGTAACGACTGCAAGGTGGTGGGAACACTGTCAAGTACTGCCTGCATCGTAGCAAGGGCACCTGCCGGGGTGGGGGCCTCTGCTGTAATGAGAAGAATGGGCCCGCTGGTGGTGTGATCTTGACCCGCATCGAACTCATATCCGGTACGATCTCCGAGCAAATCCTGCCTTGACTGATCGGATGTTAGTGACTTTGACAGGATATCCAGAGCTTGGTTAAGGCCGCCCATATATAAGAACGGATTTCCGCCAGGTCCCACTACACTTGAGGGGGGAAGCAGCGCCGCGCTGGCGGTTGCGGAATAACTGATTGGTGCCTCGTCGAAAACGAGGTAGGTCAGGCCGCCTGTAATTAGCAGGCCGATCACGACAAAATACCATCGCCGAAGCAGGGTCAGTCCAAGTTCACGTAAGTACAATTAAACTCCCTGCTTCATTCGAAGTCGGTGTGGGGCGTCGCACATTAAGTAGTATATAGACTTCCGGTCTAGGACCGTCCTCGGATCACGCGCGGGATCCTTTCCAGCTTGATTTTTGATGTAATTGGGCGCCTACATGCCTGCAATTTCTCCTATTTACGAATTTTAGGCGGGCGCGAGCAGGTTTCTTGGTAGTCCGCAGAAGGCTCCAACGTAGGTACGGCTACTCCGTAACCACTCGGCTCCGTACTCAGGCATCAACTCAAGGCTCTCTTCAAGCTTAAAGTCTTGCCATAAACGGCCACGGCCGGCTCCTCCAACCACCAGTTACTGAATGACTCCCAACTAGGTTCACGGGGAGGGGCATGGCAACAAGTGGCAGCACCTATAATTGATTTTAATCTTGGCCGAAGGTGCCTGGGCAGATGGAGCTAGGTCCCTATGACCAGATTAGAGCTATTTCGTTTGCTTGTTCGACGGTGGTATGTCGTGTTACTGATCGCTGTTCTGACTGCATTTGGCATCGGAATGGTGCGGCATCCACAAGCGGTTTATTATACTAATGTCAATGTCATGTTTCTCCCGCCAGATGGCGTGTTGATGGACCAGACAGAATCACTGATCAACTTTGCAGCCCTGATTGAGCGTCAATACAATCAGGGACAGGCGCCCCTGAGACTATCGTCCAACGATGCCACGCTATACGGAGCCGGGGTCCGTAGTGGCTCTTCTGTTGCCTTGTACGATATCGGTGGTCAATGGCAGACCAACTTCAATCGACCAGTTCTGCAAGTCGAGGTAGTCGGCCCTACGAAGGCAGACGTACAGGATCAAATAGAGACGATCCTTGCGAGGATCCATGCTATTTCCGTGCAGACTCAACAAGCAGCCGGTGTTTTACCATTGCAGATGATACGAAATACCGTTTCTCCGGACCCTCCGGTAATCTCTGCAGTTCAGGGCAACCGCTTGAGGGCAACCGCCGGAATAGTCTGTCTGGGCCTCGTATTGGCTGTCGGTACCAGCTATCTCGTTGATAGGATTCTTCAGCGAGTACGCCCGTTTCGGTCGTCGCGCCCCTGCGAGTAAAACAGGGGTGGTGGATGATGCCGTTACTTGCCAATCTTGTCACCAAATCGCAACGTCTGCTGGACGGGGCAAGCCGCCGCATTTGAGGTGGACATCCGCCCCAGGACTCTGCCTTGTGAACGACTGACGACTAGTGCATGCAGCTGAACAAGTCACTCGGCGGCTTATCGGCGCCGGCTGACTACGGAGCACATTGTTGCACCAATCGGGTGCAACAATCCCGGCTCGATGGGTGACGATTGCGTGTTCGTGTGCTCTTCATCAGCTGCACAGTTGGTTCATGCAGCGAGGAGTCGTTAGTAGGCCTGAGGCAAGAAAAATACGACGGTCGTACCTCGGAAAGGGACACGCCTAATTATTACTGGGAGGCGGCCAGCGGCCACCAGCCTAGATGGCCTATTCGCAGGCCAAGTGGTTCATAAGCCGCAATTATTCGTGCCGTTGAGTTGATAGATGTGCACGGCATTTCCGTTCGCAAAAACGTCACTGATGGTGCTGTTTACCACGGGGACTGTCCTGCCCTCCCCAAGCACTGCGGCTGAGGTGGCATTGCTGCACTTGAGTGACAGTGTCACATGCTGGTTGGTGTTTTTTGCGGAGCCGGCAAAGACATAGATCTTGCCGTCGTGGACCTTCACGCTGGTGTCGATGGCCCCGCTCGTTGTCGCTGCGCCGTCCAGCGACGGTGAATTCAATACTGCCGCTAGGGACTTGATCTGGGCATTTACAGCCGTGACGTACGGCAGGACTTGGGCCCCGCAATTGTCACGGAGCACGTGCTGGGATATGCACGTTCCGCCAAAGTTGTGGTTGAAATAGATGATGCCCCGAGCCCCATGGATGAGGCTGCTCCACACGGCAGCCTTGATTTGAGGTCCAGTAATGGTGGGCGCACTGTTGTCAGTGAACGGATGCCCAACCTCAACAAAGCCCCACACCGGTTTGGAGGCTTTGGGGCTGACCAATGATCGAATCTTCTCGACGGTCCATCCGTAGTTCGAAGCCCGGCGGCATTCGTCCTGTGTCAGCTGGCGCTGCGGCGATACAAGCGTCCCTCCCTCGCTAATGCCACAAATATAGGGGTCGCTGAACCAGTAGTTGTCATCCGAGATCACGTCGGCGTAGTCATTGACAAACTTTGCTGCCTGGTCGTCGCTCTGCCAAAAGGTAACGCCTTTGCCGAAATTGGCAAAGAGCATGCTCCCATTTGTGGCCGCTGCTTTGTGCTGAGCCATGATCGTGTATCCGCATTGGGCTTTTGCAGGGGAACAGATGTCGCCTTGGCCGGGCCAATTTCCCGTCCAGGCTGCTGTCCCCGGTCCGCCCCACATGTCGGCTTCATCAGGGAGCAACGTTCCTGAGGTCAGGGGGTTCTCCCAGCTGGGTATCAGGCTCATTCCAGCTTGTCGGATCTGGTTTACATTGGAATTGGCGGTGAGTTCGATGTAGGTGTTGATGCCGGCGGCCTTGTCCTTGACCGTGTCTGACGGATCCACGACACTTTCGTACCAAACGCCTACGGGGAAGTCGTCCATGGAGCTTGGTAGGGGATTGTTAAACTCCTTGTAGTAGCCAACACCGCCGTCAACGGCCCGAAGTGTGACGCCAGGTGGCAGCGTTCCGGTGGGTGGTGCTGTCCCTGGAGGTGTGCTGGGTGCGACCGTTGGTTTGACCGTCTTCGACGGAGCCGCCGTGGGTGTGGCAGTCGGCGGCACACTCGCACTGGCACTGGTACCGGTTTCAGGGGTGAATGATACATCCACGAAGTAATTTGAATTCAGGTAACTGTTGCGGGGGAACGTGTCGCCCTGTCCGTAGGCGTAGACGCCGCCGCCGGCAGGAATCGTCAGTGGGCCGTTGCTCTTGGCCTTGTCCAGCCCGTGCTCATCGGCTGAATAGCGGCCGTTTGGGGCAATGTAGGAAGCCACATACTTTTGATCCTTGGAGATCTTCACTGGTTGGCGCAGCGTGACAGTCTGCCAGCCGGAGGCGGTTCCCGCCGACGCCGGCAGCGTTGCGGTCGCGAGGACCTTTCCCTGTGGGGACCAAAGGTTGGCAACGTGGGGGCCGGTGTTTTCCCGGGACTTGTAAAAACGAATGGCTGTGACTGTGCCATCTTGAGAAGAAATGAACTTTGTTCCGAGTTCAACGGAGACAGTGTCCGGATCAACGAGGTTCTTTGGAACCTGATCTTCCAGCACTGACACGGTGTCTGCGTAGCTGGGCGCGCTGGCGGTGGTTGCCGTGACCAAGACCGGTACAAGAAGCGCCAAGGCGGCCAAGGAAGCGATCGTTATCTTTGGGTGCGGGACGCGTCCCAAGCGTTCCGATTGCCGTCTGGGATGCGTCTTTGCAGATGTGATGCGCATGATGGGATAGTCCTGAGTGATCTTAGATTTGACCTAGGCAATCTCCCCCCCGAGATCAAATCGTAACATGGCGGCAGGTGTCCTGCGTCACATTCCCGGGTTGTTATTTCATGTCAGGAACCCCGGCTGCTTTCGTCCCTGTCCCAGCCTCCACCGTTCGCCATTGATTTTCCCTTCCGCATCTTGCCCGAGACGGCAAACGATGCATAGATCCCTGCATCCGCCAAGGCCATCGGTCCGGTGATGCTGTGCAGCAAATGTCCCAGTCCCGATCCCTGGGGGGCGCCGGCCGCCAGCTGGTGGTTGCCGTGGTAGACGCGCCGCAGAGTTCGGTGCAGTTCCCGGGTGTGGAGTGGAACGCGGACCACCGCGGGCGCCGTCGGAAGCACCGATTTCTCTTCCTCCTCGAAGAGGGAATCCACGTAGGCGTCATCTGCCGTGGCATCAGGGAACCGTGGGAAACGGGCGTGGCCGGCTTCGCTGACGGCATAGGCGCCGGCACCCCACAGGTGCTTGTTCATTTCCGGAATCCGCTGCCTGGCCCGGTAGTAGGCCCGCACAAGCCAAGCCGCACCGGCAGTTTCGTAGCGGTAGGCCGGACGGGCGGCCAAGGCACCGGGTGCACTCAGATGACGGAACACTTGGGCCACGGCGTCCGGGGTCATTTCAATGTCAGCATCCAGGTAGAGCCTGGGCCAGCGCGAACAGGCGGCATCAGCCGCGTTCAGTGCCGCAATCTTGGAGTTCGTCTTCACCTCAAGGACAGTGACTCCGGGAAAGGCAGCCGCTATCTCGGCGGTGTCGTCCGTGCATCCGTTGCACGCCACGATAACGTCGATGGCGCCGGACGCGGCAAGTTCCGCGAGAGGTCGCAGTGTCCTTGCGATGACGGACGCCTCATTATGGGCGGGAATGATGATGGCGCCGGATGGGAAATCAGCGAGTGCCAGCGGCGAAACGGCAACAGGGGCGGGTGCGGGCACGGATTGGGGGAGCTCGTGCCAAGGCCGCACCCCGGTCAGGGCACGGAAAGCCTCGCGGTTTTCGGGCTTGTAGGATCGAGCCAGTTCGCCCGCGGCGCCAATGCTTCTGACGATTGCGGCGTAGGCCCGTGAGTGGTGCGCCCGGGCGTAGCGGACCCGGTTCACGGCCATGAGCGCCACGAGGTTCGCTGATGCGCCGGAACCGCCCCGGCTGTGCGTCATGGACGCGGCGGGTTCAAACCAGATGGAGTGTCCCAGCGCACGCACCCTGCGGCAGTAGTCGGTCTCTTCCGAGTACAGGAAGTACCTCTCGTCCCACTCGCCAACACCGGCCACCACCTCGCCTGCGATGAGGAGCGCGGCACCGGTGGCCCAGTCAATGGTGTGGGGGTAGTCGTAGCTTTCGGTGTTGTAGTCGATCTCCGAAAGCCAGTCCGGCCGGTCGGCAAGCTTGCTGCCCAGAACAGCGTCACCCATGGCCTTGACAAGGCTGGGTTCACGGCGCAGAGAGGTGTATGTGGTGCCGTCCTCATCCAGCAGCTTTGGGACAACCATCCCGGCACCGGAGTCCCTGAGTCGGCGGCGCATGGTGGACACCGCACCCGGGACAATGCGGAGATCGGGATTTAGCACCAGCACATCATGGTGGGCCCCGGCATGCTTCAGGGCCGTGTTGATGCCGCCGGCGTAGCCCAGGTTCCCGCCGGTCTCCACCAGAACCACATCCGGGTGGGCGGCGATCCGGTCAACAGTGCCGTCGCTTGAGCTGTTGTCCGCAATGACAACCTTCAAGGACTGTCCGGCGGCCTCTTCCCGCAGACAAGCAATGAGGGGGTCGATGTCCCCGGCGTTGTTATAGGTCACCAGGACCACTGTCACATCGGCCAACTCTTCAGGGCCAAAGAAGGCTCCAACGTCCCGGCTTGGTGCGAGCGGCACGTCACGCTGTGCCGGTGGAGCCCCGGGGGAGTGGCCGGCAGGCAGCCGGCCAACGCTGCTGTGCATGCTCATGCGCATGTATGCCTCCGGGCCCTGCACCAGATAGCGTTTGGCCAGGCGCCGCGGTTCCAGTGCGAGCCTCCACGCCCACTCCATCCCGGCGTCGGAAACCATTTGTGGTGCGCGCCGGATTCGCCCTGCCAGGAAGTCAACCACGGCGCCGAACGCCAGAAGCACTGAGGCCCCCGTCAGGGCACCGTATTGGGCGATCCACAATTCCTGCCGGGGCTTGCCGAGCCCCACTACGAGCATGTCCGTGCCAGCTAGGGCAATGTCCCGGGCCAAGCGCTGGGACGTGGCAGCATTGGCGAGGGCGGTGCGTTCCGGCGCCCACCAGCCGGAGATCTTGAGGTTGGGGCGAAGCCGGGAAAACTGCCTTTTCAGCAACTCGTGGGTTTGTTCGCTACCGCCCAGAAAGCCAATGCGCAGCCCCGCTTTTTCCGCCTCGTCCAGCAGCGGGTGGATGAGGTCGCTGCCCGCCAGACGGGGCCAGTCCTGACCGGTCAGCGCCGTCGCCTTGGCGCGAAGGGGGGCCCCATCCAGGAGGGTGAGCCAGTCAACCGAGTCGTTCCTCTCCATGATTCCGCCCCAGCGGCTGCCCACACCAAAATGCATGACATGGTCCAGATTTGCCGACACCACCGCCAGTGGATTGCCCCGGGGCGCCCTCGCCGCAGCCATGATCTCGAGGACTGCCTCGTCGAACCACCGAAGGTCCACCTGGGCACCGCCAATGACGGCACAGGGCAGGCCCTGGATCCGGCCGGAAAAGCTGGTGTCAGCCCTTGTGGCGGGTCCCGCGGAGGCCAGCGGCTGCGGCACGTTCATGGCCGGCAGTCCGAATAAATGCTCAATATCCCAGCTAAACATCGAAACCCCTGTGGTTGTGATTGTCGCGGCCACGGGCCCGCACGGAAATAGTGCACACGTTTCCGGAGGGGACCAGCTGTAGCTGAGATTAGGGGGCCAAAAAGGCTGCCACTAGAGTGGCAGATCGGGTGTTAGTGGAGTAGGTACCCACAGCATGGCAGGGCACTACTTGGCTGCACGGCAGGGGGTGCGGGGGAGAAGCCGGGAGTCAGCGTGCTGACGCGAGGGCCACTACGTGCTCGGCAATGGCCATGGATGAGGTGGCGCCGGGGGAGGGCGCGTTGCGCACATGCATGATGCGGGCGTTGCCGGTGATGACAAAATCGTCCACCAGGCTGCCATCCGGATTCATCGCCTGGGCGCGGATGCCGCGGTGTCCGGGCATGACGTCGGACAACTCAAGTTCCGGTACGTAGGCCCGGGCCGCGTCGATGAAGACCCGGCGGCTGAGAACTGTGCGGCCCTCGCGGACGGCAGCCGGAACATTTCCTGCCGCGAAGCGCCAGAAGCCGCCGAAGCCGGCCACCGCGGCCAGGTCCCGCGGTGCAAGCTGCAGCGCCCGATAAGCCTCCCGCCCACCGGCCAGGAAGGCATTGGGGCCCACCATGATTTCGCCGTCGATCCGTTTGGTCAGGTGCACGCCCAAGAACGGGTAGCGGGGGTCCGGCGCCGGGTAGATGAGGCCGTTGACGAGGGCGCGGCGTTCGGGGCGCAGCAGAAAATAAGCACCGAAGAACGGCGCGATGCGCGGATTGGCGGAGTCGCCGGACGCTTTGGCGAGCCTGTCGGATTGCAGGCCTGCGCAATTGATCACCAGGTCAAAGGAGCTGGACGTGCCGCCGGTCGTCACGGAAACCCGGGTGCCGCCGTCGGTCATTGCGGTGACCTTGTGCCCAAGCCGAACCGTGCCGCCGGCCTCCGTAAAGTCCAGTGCCAGGGCGCGTGTCATGGCGGCGTAGTCGGTGATGGCCGTGGTGGGGGAGTGCAGCGCTGCAAGGCCGCGGGAGTGCGGTTCAATGCGCTGCAGTTCGGCGGCACCGATCATGCGGACGCCGGGGACCCCGTTCGCGAGCGCCCTGTCCAGGATTAAGCGCAGTCGTGCTAATTCCGCATCGTCGCGCGCCACCACCACCTTGCCGCATTCCTCGTAGGGGACATTGCGGCGGGCCGCCACCTCCTGGAGCAGCCCCACCCCGCGGCGGCACAGCGTGGCCTTCAGGCCGCCCGGCTCGTAGTACAGGCCCGCATGGACCACGCCGCTGTTGCGCCCGGTCTGGTGGGCGGCCAGGGCGGGCTCTTTCTCAAACAGTTCCACGGAGGCGGCCGTCCCCGAGAGCAGCAGCTCCCGTGCCACGGCCACGCCCACAATGCCCCCACCCACGACGGCGGCCCGCACCTTTGTCACGGCCGGGTCCTTTCGCGGAGGTACTCCGCCAGACGCTGTGCCGCGGGCGGAGCCAGGAACCCGGTGGCCTCGATTTTTTCTAGGGCCAGGGCCGAATGAACCGGACGCGGGGCCGTTGGCTCCTGACCGCCAGCCCCGGAGTCACGGCCGGCCAGGTAGTCGGCCGCGCCGACACCCACCACGGAAGAGCGCGGCCGGCCCAGCAGTTCAAAGACGTCTGCGGCAATGTCCGCCCAAGACTGCACGGGGCCTGAACTACTCACGTTGTAGGTGCCATGCGGTGCGCCCGTCTTCAGCAGGTGCAAGATGGCGGCGGCAATGTCCTGGGTGAACGTCAGGCGGCCGTGCTGATCGTTGACCACGCGCGGGGAAATGCCGCGTTCCGCCAGCGATGCCATGGTGGCGACAAAATTGCCGCCGCCGCCCACCACCCAGCTGGTCCGCACAATGTAGTGCGCAGGAACCGTGGATGCGGCGGCGTCCCCGGCTGCCTTGCTTTGTCCGTAGACGCCCAGGGGAGAGAGCGGCTCGTCCTCGGTGTGCAGGGCGACGCTGCCGTCGAAGACATAGTCGCTGGAAATGTGCACCAGCGTGATCCGGTGTGCCGTGCAGTGCACGGCCAGGGCTGCCACGGCCGAGGCGTTGACAGCCCACGCCGCAGCCCGGCCGGCGGAGGTTTCGGCGGCGTCGACAGAGGTGTAGGCAGCCGCGTTGATGATGGTGCCGTACGCGGAAAAGTCGGTGTCGGCGAAGGGGGCCGGGCCGGCGAGGTCAAGCTCGGTACGGGTGGCAAACTCGACGGTGGGATCACCGACATATATCTTGCGCAGGGCCAGGCCCAGCTGGCCGTTTGCGCCAAGGACCAGTGTCTTCCGGGGGAGCATGGGCACCACCTGCGGCAGGAACGGGTGGTCACGGTCCTTCTCGGACATCTCAGCCCGGTCCAGGGGGATGGGCCAGTCTATGGCGGCGGTGGGATCGGCCAGGTTCAGGAAGGTGTAGGGGGCGCCGGCCGACCAGTGAGCATTGACCAGATAGCTGTAGGCGGTGCCGTCCTCCAGTGTCTGGAAGGCATTGCCCACCCCGCGCGGGATGAAGATGGCGGTGGAGGCATCCAGCACGGCCGTGAACACGGAGCCGAATGAGGGGCCCTGACGCAGGTCAACCCACGCCCCGAACACGCGCCCGGTGGCCACGGAAATGAACTTGTCCCACGGTTCGGCATGAATGCCGCGCGTGGTGCCTGCGAGCTCATTGAAGGAGATATTGTTCTGGACCGGCGAGAAATCCGGAAGGCCCAAGGCCAGCATCTTCTCGCGCTGCCAGTTTTCCTTGAACCAGCCGCGGTTGTCCCCATGCACGGGCAGATCGAACAGCAGCACGCCGGGAATGGCGGTGGTGCGCGATGCAAGCGGCTTGCCGAACGCCGGGCCGGGCTCCGCGCCGGGCATCTACCCGACCTGCCCGGAGATGACCTGCCCGGTTGCCGCGGCACCGGAGGCCTGCCCAGATGCGCCGTGCTGCACCTGCTCACCGGCGGACGAATACTTCGCCTCCGCCGCAGACTTTTGCCCCCGCCACCAGTCCTCGTTGTCCCGATACCAGGCGATGGTCCCGGCCAGGCCAACGGCAAAATCCGCGTGCGAGGGAGCCCATCCCAGCTCGGTGCGCAATCTGGAGGAATCAATGGCATAGCGGAGATCGTGCCCGGGACGGTCCGTGACGTGGTCGTAGGCGTCGGCGGGCTGCCCCATGCCCACCAGGATCGCCTCGATGACGTCCTTGTTGTTCCGTTCCCCGTCGGCACCGATCAGGTACGTTTCGCCCGGCACACCGCGCTCCAGGATGCGCAGGACTGCGGAGGAGTGGTCATCGGCGTGGATCCAGTCGCGCACGTTTTCACCGGACCCGTACAGCCTGGGCCGGACGCCGTCGATGATGTTGGTGATTTGGCGTGGAATGAACTTCTCCACGTGCTGGAACGGGCCGTAATTGTTGGAGCAGTTGCTGATGGTGGCCTCCACCCCGAACGACCGCACCCACGCACGCACCAGCAGGTCAGAGCCCGCCTTCGTGGAGGAATACGGGCTGGAGGGGTTGTAGGGTGTGTGTTCCGTGAACCGCTGGGGTTCGTCCAGCGCCAGTTCCCCGTACACCTCGTCGGTGGAGATGTGGTGGAACCGTTTCCCGTGCTTACGGACCGCATCGAGCAGGACATAGGTTCCCATGATGTTGGTCTGCAGGAAGGGCAGCGGATCGGCCAGTGAGTTGTCGTTGTGGGATTCAGCCGCATAATGCACGACGGCGTCAACCCCGGCCACCAGCGAATCCACCAGTTCCGCGTCGCAAATGTCGCCCTTGACGAACCTGAATCGGTCCGTGGGCAGCCCCGCCAGGGACGATTCATGGCCTGCGTACGTCAACTTGTCCAGCACGACCACCTGTAAATCGGTGTGAGCCATGACATAGTGAATGAAGTTGGCACCAATAAAACCGGCGCCGCCGGTAACCAAAAGTCTCAACATGACCCCAGCGTAGTTCCACAGCAGCTGTTTCAGTTGTAAGGACGGTAAAAATGCGTGGCATCATTCTCGCCGGAGGAACCGGCAGCAGACTGCACCCCATCACCTTGGGCATCAGCAAGCAGTTGGTCCCGGTCTATGACAAACCCATGATCTACTACCCGCTGTCCACGTTGATTCTGGCTGGCATCCGGGACATTTTGATCATTACCACCCCGCACGACGCCGAACAGTTCCGGCGGCTGCTTGGCGACGGTTCCCAGTTCGGAGTCAGCCTCAGTTACGTACAACAGCCCTCGCCGGACGGGCTGGCGCAGGCCTTCGTGCTGGGGGAGGACCACATTGGACACGAAACCGTGGCGCTGGTGCTCGGCGACAATGTCTTTTATGGCCCGGGACTGGGCACCCAATTGCAAAAGCACGAGTACCTGACCGGCGGTTCCATCTTTGGCTACTGGGTCAAGGATCCGGGCGCCTATGGCGTGGTGGAATTCGACCGCACGGGAAAGGTGGTCTCGCTGGAGGAAAAGCCGGCCGTCCCACGCAGCAACTACGCGGTTCCGGGTCTGTACTTCTACGACAATGACGTCATAGAGATTGCAAAAAACCTCAAACCCTCACCCCGCGGGGAACTGGAAATCACGGACATCAACAGCGCCTACCTTGAGCGGGGGGATCTGCATGTCGAGCTGCTGCCCCGTGGCACCGCCTGGCTGGACACTGGGACATTCAGCGACCTCAATGACGCCTCCACCTTTGTCCGCACGGTGGAAAGCCGGCAGGGCCTGAAGATCGGCGCGCCGGAGGAAGTGGCCTGGCGCATGGGATTCCTCAGCGACGACGAGCTGCGGGCCCGGGCGGAAAGGCTGCTCAAGAGCGGTTACGGCGCCTACCTGTTGGGCCTGCTGGACTAGGAACCAGCCCCGGGGTAAGCCGGGCCTTTGATGCCCCCAACACCAAGAGATGCGACAATTAGGTGAGATGGACGTGATGTATTGCTTTGCGTCCGGCGCAGGCCGATCGACGGCCCGCCGCACTAGCCTAGGAGCATACATTTGGTGTCTGGAACAGCCGATCATGGCCACAACGGGCCGCTGACTGACACGGAGGTCTTGCGCATCCGCAACGACTTCCCCATCCTTGACCAAGAAGTCAACGGCCATCCGTTGGTTTACTTGGATTCGGGGGCCACCTCGCAAAACCCGCTCAGCGTCATGGAGGCGGAACAGGAGTACTACGAGCGACGAAATTCCGCAGTGCACCGCGGCGCCCACACCCTAGCCGTAGCTGCCACGGATGTTTTTGAAGATGCCCGCAGCGCTGTTGCCGCCTTTATTGGCGCCGACGACAACGAACTCGTTTGGACGCAGAACGCCACCGCCGGGCTGAACTTGATTGCCTACTCGTTTGGCAACGCCAGCGTTGGCAAGGTGTCCGACGCCGCAAAGAAGTTTGCGATGGGCCGAGGCGACGAGGTCTTGGTGACCGAGATGGAACACCACGCGAACCTGATTCCCTGGCAGGAGCTGTGCCGCCGTACCGGGGCTACCTTGCGCTTCATTCCCATTCACGATGACGGCACGCTGGACATGGAAGCCGCCGCCACGCTCATCACCGAGCGCACCAAGGTCCTGGCCTTCACCCATGTTTCCAACGTCACCGGCGTCATCAACCCGGTGGCTGAACTGGTGGCCCTGGCGCACGCCGTTGGCGCGCTGGTGGTTCTGGACGCCTGCCAATCGGCCCCACACCTGCCCCTTGACGTCAAGGCTCTGGACGTGGACTTTGCGGTGTTCTCAGGCCACAAGATGCTGGCGCCCACCGGCATTGGTGGCGTATACGGTCGCGCCGCGCTGCTGGATGCCATGCCGCCGTTCCTGACCGGCGGATCCATGATCACCACCGTCACCATGGAAGAGGCCGGTTACCTGCCAGCCCCGCAGCGTTTTGAGGCTGGCACCCAGCCCATCTCGCAGGCTGCAGCCCTCGCTGCCGCCTGCAATTACCTGAGCGAGACGGGCATGGATCGGATTCATGCGTGGGAAGCAGAGCTGGGCCAGCGTCTGGTGAGGGGGCTGGAAGGGATCGAAGGAATCAGAGTCCTCGGTCCGACGTCGGGCATTCCCCGGGCAGGATTGGCCGCCTTTGAAGTGGCGGGAGTGCACGCGCACGACGTCGGACAGTTCCTTGACGCTGCCGGCATCGCCGTCCGCGTGGGGCACCATTGCGCCCAGCCGCTGCACCGCCGTCTTGGTCTGAACTCGTCCACTCGGGCGAGCACTTATTTGTACAACACAACTGCCGAAGTTGACGCTTTCCTGGCCGCGGTGGCCGGGGTCCGCAGCTACTTCGGCGTGGAAGGTGCCTCACTGTGAGCGCGTTGGATTCGCTGTATCAGCAGATCATTTTGGAAGAGTCCAAGACCCGGCGCGGCGGTGACTTGCGCGATGATCAGTTGGACGGGCAGCATTTGCCGGCCAACGTGGGCCAATGCCACCAGCTGAACCCGGTCTGCGGGGATGAGATCACGTTGCGGATCGAGACGGCCGAGGATGAGGTGAGCGGCATCCATTGGGCGGGGGATGGCTGCTCCATTTCCATGGCGTCGGCCTCCATTCTCAGTGACATGGTGGTGGGCCTGAACCGCGCCGAGGTGGCTGCGTTGATTGCGAATTTCCGCGAAGTGATGCGTTCACGCGGGAAGTTGGTGGCGGACGAGGAGATCCTCGGCGATGCCGCCGCGCTCTCAGGTGTCTCGAAGTTCCCGGCCCGCGTGAAATGCGCCATGCTTGCCTGGGTGGCCGCTGAGGACGCGCTGAACCAGACCAGCTAGCTTTTGCCCGTCCAAGAGGCCGCTTTGTACTTGCTTTTGTGGCTGGCCTACTTGTTTATTGCGAACTCTATTGCGATGCTGCACGCTCGCGTCTAGTCTCGGGTTGAGTCCAGCCCCGTCGGGAGACGGTGGCGGTTTGGGGAACCGAGAAAAAGGCGTTCAGGGTAGCAATGAAAAATGCACAAGCAGGTCTCAGTACAAAACCCCGCACGGGAACTGGCAAGGTGAGCCCTTACCAGTGGCCACTGGCCGTCCTGGCAATGACGGCAGTCTGGGCCCTGGTCGGTGTGACGTTGGTACTGGGGCCGGTCAGCGGCGCTTCGGCTGCGGATCCATGCGGCGCAGGCAGCAACCCGATCTCCTGCGAAAACAGCAAGCCCGGCACCGATCCGTCCGTGTGGGACATCTCCGGCGCCGGGGACTCGGATATTCAGGGATTCTCTACCGATATCAGCGTCAATGTGGGCCAAACCATGGGCTTCAAAATTAAGACAGACGCTCATAACTACAGCATCGATATCTACCGCACCGGTTGGTATCAGGGGCTGGGAGCCCGGAAGATTACCTCCATCAGCCCGTCAGCTGCCTTACCCCAAGTTCAACCGGAGTGTCTCTCCGACGTTGCCACCCAGCTTTACGACTGTGGAACATGGGGCCTTTCGGCGTCGTGGGCGGTTCCTGCCACCGCCGTTTCCGGCGTGTACGTGGCGCTATTGAAGCGCCAAGATAACGGCAATAGCAGCCACATCACCTTCATTGTCCGCAATGACGCAAGCCATGCACAGGTAGTGTTTCAAACCTCCGATCCAACTTGGCAGGCCTATAACACCTATGGCGGTGCCGATTTCTATCAGGGCGCGGCCATTGGGCGGGCCTTCAAGATCAGTTACAACCGTCCGGTGGTGACGCGCGGCGATGTGGATGGACGGGATGCTTACTTTTCCAGTGAATACGCCATGGTGCGGTTCCTGGAACAAAACGGCTACGACACCACCTACATTGCTGGTGTTGACACTGATAGGCATGGGACCCTGCTGACCAACCACAAGGTGTTCTTGTCCGTGGGTCACGACGAATACTGGTCCGGGGCTCAGCGAGCTAACATCACGGCAGCGGCCAATGCCGGGGTCAACTTGCAATTCCTTTCCGGGAATGACGACTACTGGCGCATCCGCTACGAGGCCTCAACCACTGACAACACCAGCTACCGCACCATCACCTCCTACAAGGAAACGTGGTCAAACGCCAAGATCGATCCGGCGGCGGATTGGACAGGAACGTGGCGGGATCCTCGTTTTGCCTCCCCGGCTAACGGCGCCGGAATTCCTGAAAACGCACTCAGTGGCACCATCTATATGTCCAATTACACAGATTTACCCGTGACGGTGTCCGCCGCGGAAGGAAAAACGCGGCTGTGGCGGAACACTACCCTCACGTCTTTGGCCGCAGGAACAAAAGCCGCTCTGGCGCCCCACACCGTGGGCTATGAATCGAATGAAGACCTTGACAACGGCTTCCGGCCGGCGGGCTTGATCCGGCTTTCAACTACGGTCGGGAGCACCCCGCAATACCTCCAGGACTATGGAAACGCGGTATTGCCGGGTACCACCACGCACAACATCACGCTGTATAAGAATGCTGCCGGGGCCTTGATTTTCTCTGCTGGCAGCGTGCAATGGTCCTGGGGGTTGGATGCCACCCACGATGGCAATGGGGCACCCGCAGATCCGCGCATGCGCCAAGCCCAGGTAAACCTCTTCGCTGACATGGGAGCGCAGCCGGCAACCCTGGATTCAGCTCTGGTGGCAGCTAGCGCCAGCACGGACACCACTGCCCCGGTGGTAGTGGTGACCTCTCCGGCAAACGGCTCCACGGTTGCCAATGGCACAAAGGTCACGCTGAGCGGAACCGCAACGGACAGCGGAGGTGTGGTGTCCGGCGTCGAGGTTTCCACGAACGGCGGGACCACCTGGCACCCTGCCACGGGAACCAGCGCTTGGAGCTACAGCTACATCCAGCACGGGCTCGGGGCCCAGAACACGCTGGTTCGAGGTATTGACGACAGTGCCAACTACCCCACAGTACCCACAACTCTGCAGGTCCAGGTTGCGGGCCCATACAGCGTCTTGGGCAATGAAGAGCCGAAGGTCATCGACTCAGGTGATAGCGGGGCCACCAATCTTGGTCTGCGCTTCACCCCCACTCAGAATGGCTTCATTTCAGGCGTGCGTTTCTACAAAAGCGCAGCCAATACAGGAACGCATACGGGCGCAGTGTGGGACGCCGCAGGTAATGAACTGGCATCCCTGACGTTTTCCACTGAAACTGCCAGCGGATGGCAAAGTGCACGGTTTGTCACCCCAGTAAAGGTGACGGCCGGGCAAAGTTACGTGGTCTCCTACCAAGCCCCCAACGGCCGCTACTCCTACGCCACCGGCTACTGGGACTACAAGGGCCTGTCCGCAGCACCCTTGACCGTGGCAGGTGGATTTGGTGCGGCTCCAGCAGGCGTTTACAACACCAACGGAAGTTTCCCCACGGACAGCTACGAAAACAGCAATTACTACGTGGATGCCATCTTTGAAACAACAGACACCTCACCGTTGGTGGCGACGGGTCAGGTGCCTGCTGGTGGTGCTGGCAGTGTTGCGGTGTCGACGCCGGTGTCTGCTGTGTTGTCTAAGGATGTGACGGCGGGCAGTGCGGCTCTGGTGTTGAAGACGGCGGCTGGTGTTTCGGTTGCTGGTGCTTCTTCGTATGATGCTGTGACGCGGAAGGTGGTGTTTACTCCGTCGGCGGCGTTGGCGATGAGAACCTCGTATACGGCGACGGTGAGTGCTACTGGTGTTGGTGGTGGTGCTGTGACGGCGGGTGCTGTGTGGTCGTTTACGACGGTGAAGCCGGATTCGA
>NZ_JBFBLV010000016.1:0-33863 GCF_040686835.1 Specibacter sp. NPDC078692 | reverse complement strand
TGGGCCGTTGCATGTCTCGGCTGGGTCTGCGGTGTATGCCTATGGGTCTAACTATCCGGTGCATGGGTCCTCGGCCAGCTACCTCGTCGACGTGATGTTCCAAGCTGCAGCGGCGCCGCTGACGGTGATCAGTAGAACGCCGGTATCCGGGGCAAGCGACCAATCCGTCAGTGCTGCCGTAAAGGCCACGTTCTCAACGTCCTTGGCCTCCGGTTACACGGTGGTAGTGAAGAACGGGGCCACGGTTTTGGCCGGGACGGCCGTGCTCTCAACGGATGGCAAGACGCTCACCTTCACCCCGGCCGCTCCGCTTCCCGCTGGCGCCACGATTTCCGTGGTGCTGGGACAGCTCATTTCCACTCAAGGGGCCACGCTGGCAGACGTTAGCTGGCAATTTAGCACCGCTGACGGTTCGGCAACGCCAAGCAACTACTCCATGTTCGGCGCTTTGGTGCCTGATACGGCATCAAATACCGATGATTCAGCGGCTATTGAACTGGGTGTGGCATTCACCCCATCAGTAGCTGGGTCCGTGACAGCCATCAGGTTCTTCAAGGGGGCCGGTAATACCGGGGCGCATACTGGATCCATTTGGAACGCTGCAGGTGTCAGACTGGCAACGGTTGCCTTCACGGGGGAGACGGCCAGTGGCTGGCAGAGCGCTACTCTGACGACGCCGCTGCAACTAACCGCTGGAACCACCTACACGGTGTCGTACTTCGCGCCGAATGGTAACTATTCATCTACCAGCGCCTTCTTTGCAACACCGTTCAGCCACGGACCCTTGTCAGTGGATGCGGGCAGCAATGGCCGGTACTTCTACGGGAGTAGCGGTGGCATGCCGAGCAATAGCTGGAACGCCACAAACTACTTTGTTGACCTCGTCTTCACCGTTCCCACAACACCTTAGCGGACAACAGACGGCGACCAAGCATGTTCAATGAACAAGGCGGGAGCCGCATTGGCGGCGGCAGCGATAGACCAGACATCACTGTCGCCAACTGTACCGCTCCGTGGCAGGCCGTAGAGCAGCGTGGTGTTGTTCAGCCATTCCACCTGATCATCCACGCTGCGTGATTCCGACAGGATAGTTTCTTTCTTAGTGGCCAGATCCAGTACGGCAATGTTCCAATGGGGCGCGGGCCCCTGGACAGTGTTCTTCTTGTACGCAATGCGTGTGCCGTCAGGGGAAATTGACGGGCACTCCGCAGTTTGCAGAAGGGAGGTCAAGGTCCTCTCGGCAAGGTCCCCACGAACCAGCCACGTTTTGTTGCCGCTGGCCGCCGTGGCGTAAAACGTGTTGTCGTCAGAGCCGAAGGTGACGCCCCACAAGTTCCTGTCAACGGGAGCAATGGGGCGCCCATCAATGATCAAAGTGAAGTCTTCCAGGTTGCCAAAATCGCCGCCTGTGGCCTTGGCAATGACCGTCGCAGTGGAAAATCCGGACGGCGCATAGGAATGCCCGGTCACGAATGCGGTTGATGCAACCAGGGTGCCGTCGGGGGAGACCCGGGTGCGGCTGGGTATACCGGGCAGCGGCCACGATCTCTCTTCCGTCCAATCGGCGGTGTAGACGGCAGCCTCGAAGGTGGTTGCAATGCCCGCGTTGGTCCGCAGACAGGCATTGGTGCCCCCGGATGAGTACACTCGGTCGCACACTGCGTCCGTTACCTGGCGCGGGCCCGCCGGGTTCTCCAGGGGCACGGCAGCCACATGGCCGTAGCCGGCGCCGGCTGCAGTGTTTCGAAAGACCACGTGAGGTACTGCGGAATCTATGACCCCGGACTCCACAGACACTGACGACGGCGCCGCCTGCCGCTGCTGATATTGGACAAAGGACCACACTCCGTAGCCAACGGCTAGGGCCAGACTCAACGCCGTGATCACCAGAAGCCACGCCCAGCGCGCGCGGGACGTCACTCGGTGACCTGGGACAGTCTAATTCCGCGTACCAGCATCACCGAAAGCGGTATGGCCACGGCCAGTGCTACGGCGGCCAGCAGAATAGCGTGTTCGCGTCCCAGCGCAAACCACAACACACCGAAGCCAACCGATGCCAGCAGTCGGGACAAGGCAACCACTGTTTGAGCGGCCGCGATCCCGCTTGCCCGGCTTGCCGGAGTGGAGAATTGACCGGCCAAGGCGGCGAGTACCCCGTCTGTTGCGGCATAAAAGACGCCTAACAGCAGCAGACATGTCAGCGTTGCCGCTGCGCCTGTGGAGGGCAGTGCTGCACACAGGTAGGCGGCTAGCAATGCTCCGTGCCCCACAATGAACAGCCGCATCCGTCCCCACCGGTCAGCGAGGCGGCCCAACGGAATGGCAAGAACTAGGTAGGCCACGTTTGTTCCTACATAGAGCAGCGGGAACCATTGGGTGGCAAACGATGCCCGGCTCTGGAGCACCAGGTATATGAACCCGTCACCGATGGTCACCAGCCCGAAAATGGCTGCCACGAGTAAAAGGCGGCGCATGCCCACGTTGTTCAAGTCAGCCCAGCGGAACGGAAGCCGGCGGGCGGTCTCAGCCACAACTGGTTGAGGGCTGGCCGGTGCCGACTGGGCCAAGATCTCGGCACGCCGTTTGCGGGCCGGAACAATGATGCCCAAAACTGCCAGCCCAATGACACCGCAGGCCAAGGAAGCCACAAACACGGCGTGGTAGCCGTTCGGGATGGCAAGCAGCACCGCGAACGCCAACAGTGGCCCAATGGTCGCGCCTACGGTATCCAGCATTCTGTGGACCCCGAAGGATCTTGCCAGATGCTCAGGCTGGGCAGCTTCGGTGATCATCGCGTCGCGCGGGCCGGTCCTGATGCCCTTGCCGATCCGGTCCACAGCAATAATGGAGGTTACGGCACCAAATCCGGTAGCTACCAGCAGCCCGGCACGCGAAACCGCTGAGAGTCCGTAGCCCAAAAAAGCGACCAGTTTGTGATGGTCAGCGCGGTCCGCTGTCCAACCTGCGCCGATACGGACAATGGCACTAATCCCCTGGTAGATACCGTCCAGGAATCCGTAGGCCACCATGGAGAGGCCCAGTGCGCCCGTGATGTAGAGAGGGAGGATCGCGTTGACAGACTCGGATGAAATGTCGGTGAAAAGACTCACTAGTCCCAGCGAGATGATGATGGGAGAGATCTTGAACGGCGTTGTGGTGCGACTCACCGTGTCGTCTTTGCCGCCACGGCGGTCCGAAAATGAAAGATACATGAAGTGGCGTCCCTAGCTCTCTGCATGCAAAATGCCAAAGACGCTGTACTCCGTACCGCCGTCTTGACGCGGTGTGGTCGTCACGGTGATTTTGTCCGTACCCCGAGTAAACCACATGGCGGATGATCCGTCGCTTGCCGGCGCTTGAGCGGCGCCTAGGCCCAATTGTGCAAACTGCTTCTGGTAGAACTGCATGACAGCTAATGGTTCCGCCGTGCTGTGGGCCACCAGGCTCACTTGAAGAATGGTTCCCTGTGGACTCACCGAACTGCTCTTCAGTGCTGAAGCCGGTGCTGCCTCAATGACGTCAGTGGGAAATCCTGTAACGATTTTCCCGTTGGCGCTTCCCTCAGCAGGGAGCGGCGACTTGACCAGCGGGCCGTCGACTCGCGATTTTGGCAAGGCCGCGCTGGTGGACTTCTGGGCAGGGGGTGCCACTTCAAGGGGGCGTTGAGGGTCCGGAACTGCAGCGGGAGCTTTAGGGTTGACGGACGGGATCACTGACGGTTTGGCAGAGACGGGAGGAGCAGCTTTGCTGACCTTGGAGCTCGGAGCGAGCGCCGAGGCAGAAGGAAGCGGAGTGGCAGGCAGCACGCTGGGAGACTGGGTGCTTGTCGCATCGGCAGCTTGAGGTGAAGTAGCCGGAGTGGTCCATAAGTTAAGCATCACCGCAAACGCTACGATGACCACTGCCAAACTTAAACCGGAAATTACTAAAACACGTGGTTTCATCGTTTTCTCGAGTCTGTTTTTCTGATCCCGATCATGAATAGGACGACCTGGCAATGCGCGGTCGCCATACCGTCTCAGACTAGCCCGGTAGCCTTAGCAGCTCCAGACTAATGCAAACAACTTAATGGTTTCGCAATACTGGGGTGGTGAGAATCAGAGATGGTCACATAGCTGCATGTCAGGATCTGTGCGCCGCTCGTGGGGCGAGGCTTCGAACTCGGCGGCTCCGCAGGGACCAAACGATCAGCACCAGCATGGTTCCTATGAACGCTCCGGAGGTGTTGGCGACAATATCGCTCCACGCTGGAACCCGTTCGGGCAAGAAGATGCCTTGGGCTAGCTCTACAGCTCCGGAGATGGCCGCAGCAATCACCACTGAAAGCCACCAGAGTCGGCGGTGCAGGCGCAGCGTCAGGATGATTCCGAAGGGGATAAACAGCAGAATATTGGCGGCAAATTCAATTTTGCGGTAGCCGATGAACCATTGCGGCAGACCGTGGCTGTGTAGCCACATGATGACGTGCGTCAGAGCACCATCAATGGGCCTGTCCACGGGAGACGGCCAAAACAGGATGCCTGCCAAAGCGGCAAAGTAGACGATTGCCAGAACGACGGCGATCTTGTGGCTGGTGGTTCTCACAAGGGTCAGTCTAAACGGGAAACTACTGCTCGTCTGTGCCCTGTTGGTAGACATCAGGGATACCGTCACCATCGTCATCGCGATTCTCGATGACGGCCAGCTTCCTGTAGTGCTTATTCCTCAAGCGAAGCACCACAGTGGCCAACAGTGCCGCGGTCAAGGAGCCAGCCAGAATGGCGACCTTTGCGTGGCTGTAGTGCGGGCTGTCGTCACCAAAGCTGAGTTCGCTGATCAGCAAGGAGACTGTGAAGCCGACACCCGCCAGGAGTGCAAGCCCCACAACATCGATCCAAGCCAGCCCGTCAGCGAGCTTGGCCTTGGTGGTCTTGGTAACGAGCCAGGTAGCGCCAAGAACTCCTATGAACTTGCCGAAAATCAAGGCAACGACAATGCCCACTGCCACGGTATCTGTGAACGCAGACTTCAGCCCGGCGATCCCACCCAAAGCAACACCAGCGGAGAAGAAAGCAAAGAGGGGCACTGCAAGACCGGCAGAAATGGGACGCATGAGGTGTTCAAAGTGCTCGGCCATTCCCGGACCAGCATCTGGCCCTCCCCGCTTTGCTGAGCGGATCACAGGGACAGTGAAACCGAGGAGTACGCCAGCGACCGTGGCGTGGACGCCCGACGCGTGAATCAAAGCCCAGGTGGCAAACGCCAAAGGGATCAGCAGATACCAGGACCTGATCCGTTTCTGAACCAGCCACGTGAACGCGAGCAAGGGCAGGATTGCCAAAGCTAGGAACCCAAAGTTCATCTCGCCGGGGTAGAAGACGGCGATGATAGCGATGGCGATGAGATCGTCAACGACGGCAAGTGTCAGTAGGAAGGTGCGCAATGCCGTTGGTAGATGGGTACTGATCACGGCCAGAACCGCCAAGGCGAAGGCTATATCCGTGGCTGTGGGAATGGCCCAGCCTTTGAGGACTTCCGGGCCAGCAGTCCAGTTGACGGCTACAAAGAAAAGCGCCGGGATAATCACACCACCCACCGCTGCGGTGATGGGGACGATTGCCCGCGCCGGATTGCGCAGATCGCCTGCCACAAATTCACGTTTGAGTTCCAGACCGGCAACGAAGAAGAAGATGGCCAGAAGGCCGTCAGACGCCCAGCCGCCCAGACTAAGGTTGAGATGGAGGGCCTCGGGGCCGATCTTGAAGTCGCGGAGGTTGAAGTAGCTTTCCGCGATGGGTGAGTTTGCCCAGACGAGGGCGATCACCGTTGCCGCTAGAAGCAGGGCGCCGCCCACGGTTTCGGAGCGGAGAATATTGTTGATGCGCACAAATTCGGGGTAGCTTCCGCGACCAAAAATGCGGGGTGTTGAGTTGGAGCTCATGGGCTGGATGGCCCTTTCAGTGGTGCAAAAGCGCCGACGCAATACATACTGCGACAAACTGCGCGAGCTTTTGGGGTTAGCAATGGCATTGCCGACCAGACTTCCCGGCGCACCTGATCACTAGTTTACAGCTTTGCTGGGTGGTATCCGACGGTACCCATAACAACATGATTGTTGAGCGAACCGTGGTGCCCTACGTGAAAGATCACTAGCCCATTGGCCAGAGAACTTAGCTGATTGGGGTCGAAAGTTTAGCCGTTTCGAAGTTGGTCTTCGTGTCGCTTATGGGTTTGGCTGAAAGGACTGCCTAATGGGGGCATGATTCTTTTCGAATAGGAACTCTTCATGAAAAAAGTTATGAAGGCAGCTGTAGCTGCTGGAGCCGCAGGTGCATTGCTTCTTGGGGGAGTCGGGACCTTGGCATTGTGGAACGCTGACGCAAACGTCAACGCGGGGACGGTCACAACGGGTCATCTGACAATGACAACTGACGCCGCAGAGGGAGTCTGGACCGAGACGAGCGAGGGGGTGGAGCCAGAAAACGCTGCATTTAATCCCCTCACGGACCGAATGGTTCCCGGTGACGTCCTCACGTTCAAGCAGAATGTTATTATCGGTGCATCCGGCAAGAACTTGAAAGCGTTGCTCAGCGAAACCGGACTGACTGGTGGGACAGTTCTTCCTGCCGAGGTGACAGTTGCTCTTGCCGTGGATGATTCTGCCATTGGCGTGTCGCAGGACGAGGGTACCGGCGTGATTACTTTCGCCGCGGAAGATGAATACACCGTTCCGGTGACGGTGACGGTGACTTTCTCAGACTCTGCCGTGGGTACCATGAAAACCCCAGTTGATCTGGGCGCTCTGACCTTGACGTTGAACCAGGTCCGCTAACCGACGACGCCTTAGTCCTACATGCGCAAGATCCTCGTCACCGCCCTTGCTGCGGCCGTGTTTGTGGTGCTGTTTGCCAGCGCCCAAGGCACGGCCGCGCTTTGGCGTGCCGAGGCGCAGCTAGAACCGGGCGCCATCACGACGGGGACTTTGTCCCTAGCTGCGGGTGACGGTGTCACAAACGAACAAAACTTTGGGTTTTCTTCCCTCAACACTTCTGTCCTGGCGCCGGGAGGATTCGTCCAGGCACCTCTGACCATTAGCAACACCGGAACCACAGCGTTGACTTACACCCTGGCTGGGGCGCACTCGGTGACCACAGTGCCAAGTGCGGCGGATACGGAACTGGCTGGCGCCGTCGTCCTATCCATCCATGTCACAGCGGAAGCTGCGGTTTGTACGGCGGATTCCCCAAGTGCTGGGGTGGAGCTGTACCAAGGGTCATTGTCGGCTGGTGCAGCATTTGCTCAAGGCAGAGAACTGGCGCCAGACGCTACAGAAACACTGTGTGTGCGTGTCGCGTTGCCGGAGAAAGTGGAACCGATAGCGGCTGGTGGCTCCATCGAACTGCAACTGGGCTGGCGAGGTGACCAGCTGTGAGCACCGGCGTTGAGCAACCCCTCGAAACAAAGCCGGCGAAGGGCCGCAGAGCTGAACGCGTGGAGAAGACCGGCCCCTTGTGGTGGTTCGGACAAATCGCATCATGGTTTCTGCTGCTCACAATCCTTGCCATTGCCGCCGTCATGATTGTCATTCCGCGGATCGGCGGGGCCACTGCCTACACGGTGTTAACCGGGTCCATGGAGCCGGGCATGCCGCCGGGCAGCCTAGCCGTGGTGCGACCCGTGGACCCGACCACGCTGCGCACCGGCGATGTCATCACGTATCAACTGAAGTCGGGTGAACCCGCCGTCGTGACCCACCGTGTGGTGGGTGTGGGGCACACACTTGACGGAGAACTGAGGCTCACGGCCCGCGGGGACGCCAACACGGCCAACGACCCGCCCATTCAGGCTGAGCAGATCCGGGGCAGTCTTTGGTACAAGGCGCCTCTGCTGGGTTACCTCAATTCGGCGCTGAGCGGCTCGCAACGTCAGTGGCTGACCATCGCCGCGGTGGCAGGGCTGCTGGGTTACTCCGCATTTATGGCCGCCAGCGCCCTGCGTGATCGACTCGGAAGGAACCCGAAATCATGACCTCACTCATCGCTCAGCATCATGGAACGGGACGCAGGGCTGTCTTGGCTGTTGTAGTCGTTGCAGTCTTAAGTACGACGGCGGCACCCGCCTTTGCGCTGGCGGATCCACCCTCCGAAGTGGCTCAGGGGGCGCCTGCCGGGCTGTCTCCTGACAGGGGCAGCTCAGCAGTCCGGCTTGCCTACAGCGCTGACGGTGTGGGCTATTCACAGACTGTTCCCGCAATCTTTGAAAACACCCCCAAGCTCGTGCCGGGTGAAAGCGTCGAGGAAAAACTGTGGGTGCGCAACGACTACGACGTCGCCGTGGACGTCGTGGTTGGCGCGCCCGTCCTTACCGCCGGCGGACCAGGCGCTGCGGAGCAACATGTTTCCGTCCCAGTGGGACAGGCGCCTGTTGAGGTGGAGCCGTCCACCGTTGTGACTTTGGACCCGGGCGCCAGCGGAACCGTACTCGTCCGGCTGACGTTGCCGGAAACAGCGGGCAATACCAGCCAGGGTCAGGCTTGGCCGGTAAATTTGCAGGTCAACATCAGTGAAGCTGCATCCTCACCGGAAACTGCGACACAGCATGTAGAACTCGGTCATACGGGTGGCATGACTGGGATCTGGCCGCTGTCCGTTGCCGCAATCCTCGCCGGGGTGGGTGCGTACGCCGGTGCCCGCCGGCGCAACCGCCACCCCGTGACCGCCGTTCATGAAGGAACTGGATCATTTGAAAGCAGTGGATCATGAAGACCCGGCGGAGTACGGATGCCGTGAGAGGGGCCCGTAGCGGCAATCAGGTGAAGGCGCTGCTGTCATTGGGGCTCCTGGCCGGTTTTGGGGCAGTGTCTACTTTGGCTTCCTGGACCGGGGGAGCCACCGCAACGTCCACGATTGGTGCTGGCACGGTCGCTATCGGGGTGGGTGCCACGGGGCCGACAGTAGAGGAACGCTATACGTTCGATATGGGGACGAACTGGTATCCCGGTTTGAGCAAGACCACCATGATCACGGTAAAAAATACTGGAACATTGGCGGCACGGTACAAGGTCTCCGGGGCGATTGCGGACGAAAACGGTGAGGGCTGGGGTGCGGCCATGGCTGTGCAAATTGCCAACGGTGCCAGTTGTGAAGAGGGTGTGCTCTTGCAGAAGGATGCAGGCTCGGAATTTGATGAGCCGACTACTCAGGCGTCGTTAGCAGCTGGCGAAGCGCAGACACTGTGTGTGGAATATTCACTGCTCACCAATGCACCCACCACGCTCCAGGGAAAGTCGACCACCATCACCCTGAGGTTCACGGCAACCGTGGGGGTGTCGTCCTGACATGAAATCTCCCATGGCGGCCCAAAAGACGGTGCTGGAACGGTGGCTGCTCAATGTAGGCGCCGTACTTGGTGCGCTCTGCTTGGTATTGGCTGCAGCATCTGTGGTGTTTGGCATCAAGCCGTTGATCTTTTCATCCGGCTCCATGGGGCCAGCGATCCCCACCGGCTCTTTGGCGCTGGCTTTTCCGGCAGCTGCTGCCGAGGTCGCCCTTGGGGATGTGGTGTCGGTGGTAACCTCCGACGGCGTCCGCGTCACCCACCGAGTTGTTGCCAACGATCCCGCGACCGGACTGGCTCTGAAGGGTGACGCCAACCCTATCGCGGACCTGCAGCCCTATACCGGAGCAAACGTTGACCGGGTGGTTTTCAGCATCCCAGGGATGGGGTACGTGGCGAGCTGGCTCTCGTCGCCCTGGCTATTTGGGCTGGGTGGATTGCTCTGTGCCTACCTGATATACGTAGCGTTCTTCAGGCGTGACGCCGTCCCCGGAACAGAATCTGCGGACGGCGAGCCAGTCTCTAGTGTGACCAAGCCGCGGACCCGGCGTCGGACATGGCTGGGGATTGGCGCCATTTCCGTGATAGTTGCCGTCGCCGTTCCGCTGGGCGTCGCGGCCAAGGTGGAATCCACGCAGGCGGCGTGGACAGGGAGTGCAGTTGCCAGTTCGGGTATGACAGCGTCAAAGATGCCTCCTGCGGGCGCGCTGAGCTGCCAGGAGGCCGTGAGTGGCAACCGATCAGTGACCGTCAAATGGCAGACTCCGAGCAACGCTCCTGTGGCAGCGGACCTCTACCGGATCGAGGTGACGGCGGGAGGTCAGAGCAAAGACGTTACTGTGCCTGCAAGTACAACGTCGCAGGTATTGTCTTTGGATGACCCGAATGGACTTTTGGGAGGCCTCGTGGCCGCGCTGGGAAACCTTTTGGACTTCCTGTTGGGTGCGCCTAAACCCGTGGGCGTGAGCGTTGTGGCGATTTATCCAGGGGGCTGGGAATCCGGGGCTGTGCTAAATGGTGACATTGCCAAGATGGCGCCGTATCTTCTGGTATCGGCGAAGATTGAATGCACTCAGTAAGAGTCAGCAACAAGGAGACTTGGGAGGGCGGTATTTCTCCGCTATCTCTTCTTGTTGGCACGCTCGACGCGCCAATCCGATTGCGAGATGTGCACGGCCGGGCCGTTGCAGGGCGAACTCGAAGGTGAATTTGGGATCTCATCCCGACCGGAGAACCTAGATACCGGAGCCACTGCAAGCGTTGCCAGCGAAACGTCACCAACGACACCCTCAAGTTCGCTTCCAATTCCGCCCCACGATCCTTCTGGAGCAGGCTAAGTCATCAACACATTGGCGGGCATCGAGCCAATCACAGAAGGCATAGAAGCTGCACTGTGCTAGCCCGGCTGGTGATATGCGCAATGGCCCCGGTGGCGGCTCCTGTCATTCGCAGGTGCCACCACTGAGGCCACTCTTGTGTTTCACGGCACCCGGGTGGGCCGGGCGCCGTCGTGCCTGGAAAAACTAGGAGTGCGTGTTCAACCATTCCTGCGCCAGAGTTGCCTGCAGGTTCAGCGCCCGCCCAATAACCGGCTCGGCGGCGGAGGCGATCTTCGCGCCCAAGAACGGCACGCTGGACTTGACCTCACCTGTCAGCTCAACCACTGTCGACTCGCCCGAGACCACCAGCTTCTGCACGGCCGAAACATCCACCGGAGCCTTGGCCACGGTCAGCTTGATGGTGTTGGTGCGTGAACCGTCGGCCGCCGGGGCGCTCCAGGACTCATCCTGGGTCACCGTCAGGGTTGCGCCGAGCACCTTCTTGGCAATGTCGGGCATGCGCGTGGTGGGCAGGGTGCGCACCGTCTGGGTGGTGAACGCGCCGGTGGTGGCCCCGTTGATGGTGAAGGACTGCAGCTCGCCCCCCACGGTTTCGCTGACATGCTTGATGAAATCTTCGTTGGCAAAGACATCTGTCACGCTCTGGGCGGTGGCAGTAAGAGTTGTTGAGGCGGCAAGCGCCATGGTTCCTCCAAGATAAGGGGGTGTTTGGGGCAGTTCCTAGGATAGCAAGGCAGCGGGCGAGTAAGCTGGACAAGGTCCCGGAGTCGCACGCAGATTCTGGGCTTTCGTGCTGTCTTCAGCGCGCACAACAACGTATTTTTGCGGTTTCTGCCGTCAAGCACCAAGGAGAAAACCACCCATGAGTCTTGCAGGGTTGCGAACAGCGCTTTTAGAAGATCCACTGTTCGCCCGGGTGCGCAGCTACGCCGCCGCCAAACCGGCCACCCGCAGCACCGACGTGGCCTTTAGTGCACCGGCAGGCATGCGTGCGGTGCTCCTGGCTGAGATCGCCGATGGTTTGTCCGCCAGCCTCGCCACTTCCGCTGACCGACCGGGCGTTGTCCTCGCCGTCACCGCCACGGGCCGCGAGGCCGAAGACACTGTGGCCGCTCTGCGCTCCTACCTGCCCGACGCGGCGGTGGCAGAGTTCCCCAGTTGGGAGACACTCCCACACGAACGCCTCTCACCGCGCTCGGACACCGTGGGCCGTCGCCTCTCCGTGCTGCGCAGACTGGCTCATCCCGAGCACGACGCCGGAGATCACCTTCGTGTGATCGTGGCACCTATCCGCGCGGTGGTCCAGCCACTGGTGGCTGGCTTGGGCGAGTTGGTGCCAGTGCGGGTGAAAGTCGGAGAGGAAATCCCCTTCGCCCAACTCATCAAGTCGCTCTCCGACGCGGCATATGCGCGCGTGGATATGGTCACCCACCGTGGTGAATTCGCCGTGCGCGGTGGCATCATCGATGTCTTCCCGCCCACCGATAACCACCCGATCCGTGTAGAATTCTTCGGCGACGAGGTTGATTCCATGCGGTGGTTCAGCATCGCCGATCAGCGCACACTCACATCCGTCAAGGGCTCGGTCAGCCACCCGGACGAACTCTACGCACCCCCCTGCAGGGAAATCCTCATTACCCCAACGGTGATGGGCCGGGCCGCAAAGCTCAAGGACGCCATGCCTGGCGCGGCGGCAATGTTGGAAAAGATTGCCGGCGGCATTGCTGTGGAGGGTATGGAATCCCTGGCGCCAGCCCTCGTTGACGGCATGGTGCCGCTGGCCTCCTTGTTGCCTGCCGCATCCATCGCCGTGGTGCTGGATCCCGAAAAAGTCAGCGCCAGGGCGCACGATCTTGAATCCACCAACGAAGAGTTTTTGGAAGCCGCCTGGTCCACAGCGTCCGACGGCGGCAACGCCCCGCTCGATCTGTCTCAGGCCAGCGGTGGAGCCGCCGGGGTGGATCTGGCCTCGGCTGGGTTTAAGTCATTGGCGCAAACTCGCGAGACTGCCCTGGAACTGGGCGTTGCCTGGTGGTCGCTGAGTTCCTTGGCTCAAGATGAAGAGCTGGAACTTTCCACTGATGTGCTGAACCTGCAAGCCCGGGAACCCCGGGGTTACCGTGGCGATGTGGCAGAAATGCTCGAATTCATCGGTTCGCGCGTCAAAGATCAGTGGCGGATCGTTGTAGCCACCCAAGGTCCCGGCCCGGCCCAACGCCTCGCTGAGCTATTCCACGAAGCCAACATCCCGACGTCGCGCGTTGACGCACTGGACCAGGAACCACAGCCGGGCATCATCGAGGTGACCACGGCGGATACCGGGCGAGGCTTCGTGCTGGATTCGTTGAAGCTGGGTTTGCTGACGGAAGCAGATCTACTGGGCCGGGCCTCCGCCGTCTCCACCCGAGACATGCGCAAGATGCCCTCCAAGCGCCGCAATGCCGTGGACCCCCTGCAACTTGAAGCCGGGGACTTTGTGGTCCACGAGCAGCACGGTGTGGGCAAATTTGTGGAGCTTATCCAGCGCAAGGTAGCCGGTGCCGGAGTGGGCGGGGCTGCTGGCCTGCGCGAATACCTGGTGCTCGAATATGCGCCGTCCAAGCGTGGTGCGCCGGGCGACAGACTTTTTGTGCCCACCGATCAGCTGGATCAAGTGACGGCGTATGTTGGCGGCGATGCTCCGGCATTGTCCAAGATGGGTGGCTCCGACTGGGCGGCCACCAAATCCAAGGCTCGCAAGGCCGTCAAGGAAATTGCTGGAGAACTGATCCGGCTGTATTCGGCGCGCATGGCCTCGCGGGGGCACGCCTTCGGGCCGGACACTCCCTGGCAGGCCGAGCTGGAAGAAGCCTTCCCGTACGTCGAGACCCCTGATCAGCTGGTGGCGATCAACGAGGTCAAGGCTGACATGGAGAAGGAAGTCCCCATGGACCGGCTCATCTCCGGAGACGTGGGCTACGGCAAGACCGAAATCGCTGTTCGCGCGGCGTTCAAGGCGGTGCAGGACGGGAAGCAAGTTGCCGTTTTGGTGCCCACCACGCTGCTGGCGCAACAGCACTATGAGACATTCAATGAGCGTTTTTCCGGGTTCCCGATTCGGGTGGCGCCGCTTTCGCGCTTCCAAACGGCGAAGGAGTCCAAAGAGATCATGGAGGGCGTGCGCACTGGATCGGTGGACGTTGTCATCGGCACGCACCGCCTGCTCTCCAAGGACTTCGCCTTCAAGGACCTTGGCTTGGTCATTGTCGATGAGGAGCAGCGTTTTGGTGTGGAGCACAAGGAGGCTCTGAAGAAGATGCGCACCAACGTGGATGTCCTCGCAATGAGCGCCACACCCATTCCGCGAACCTTGGAAATGTCCATGACCGGCATCCGAGAAACCTCCACGCTGGCCACCCCTCCCGAAGAACGTCACCCCGTGCTGACGTACGTCGGTGCACATAGTGATAAGCAGGTGGGTGCTGCCATTCGCCGCGAGCTCATGCGCGAGGGCCAGGTGTTTTATGTGCACAACCGGGTTAAATCAATTGAGCGCACCGCCGCCCACATCCAACAGCTGGTGCCCGACGCCCGTGTGGCCGTGGCACACGGGCAGATGTCCGAGTCCCGGCTGGAGCAGATCATCGTGGACTTCTGGGAGAAGCGCTTCGATGTGCTGGTGTGCACGACCATCATTGAGACCGGCCTAGACATCTCCAACGCCAACACGCTGATTGTGGAGCAGGCCAACAACTATGGGCTGTCCCAGCTCCACCAGTTGCGTGGGCGTGTGGGACGTGGACGTGAGCGGGCCTACGCATACTTCCTCTACCCGGCAGATAAGCCGCTGGGTGAAGTTGCGCTGGAACGACTCAAGGCCGTAGCCGCACACAACGAGCTCGGCGCCGGAATGGCGTTGGCCATGAAGGACCTTGAAATCCGTGGCGCCGGTAACTTGCTGGGTGGGGAACAGTCAGGCCACATCCAAGGTGTTGGCTTTGACCTCTACATCCGTCTGGTGGGCGAGGCTGTGGCCGACTTCCGCGGCGACGGTGAAGAGCGGGCCGCCGAGATGAAGATTGAACTGCCCGTCAACGCCCACCTGCCGCACGACTACGTGCCGGGGGAGCGGCTGCGCCTTGAGGCCTACCGGAAGCTGGCCGCTGCTGTCACTGTTGAAGCCATTGCCGAGGTAGAGGCTGAACTTATTGACCGGTACGGAGAGCTGCCGCCGGCGGCCGTGAACCTGCTGGCTGTGGCCAACTTCAAGGTACTGGCCCGGGCGGCAGGGCTGACGGACGTTGCTCTGCAAGGCAACTTCATCAAGTTTGCTCCTGCTGAACTGCCAGAATCCAAGGAGATGCGTCTGAACCGCATGTACCCGGGGTCCATGGCAAAGCCTGCGCTGAACGCGATTCTGATTCCGAAGCCGAAGACTGCACGGATTGGCGGACGCGATCTGGCCGATGCTGAAGTGCTCAAATGGGCTGCCGGGGTCTTGGAGGCGATCTTCGAGACGACGCCGGAAACGGTGGCAGCGAAGTAACGTGCTGCCAGCTTTTCTTATGCTCCTGATTGAAAGTGAGCCCGGCGCATCTTGTTCACGCGCGCCAAACCCAGCATGAGTCCGGCGCATAAAAACGGCTAGGCGGCTTCGAGCCGAAGCTCGCGGAGGGAATCGAGCGCGGCATCGCCTATCTGGTGCAGTTGAACCAATGCTGCGTGAGCTGTTGCAGGGTCCCCGGCCTGGGCTACCGCCAGGATCTGTGCTCCTGAGGCTTCCAATTGTGCGGCGCCCACCATCGCGGCGGAGACTTGGATACTTCCGGCAGCGTCACGTGCCTGCTCATGGTTTCCGGCGGCGACAGCTTCTTCGAGCCGGGCCATCCGGCGCGGCCACATCATGGCGAAGGCATTGGCGAAGTTGGTGGCCAATTGTGTGCTGCCCAGATCGGTGGCCAGCTGCGCCAGCGCAGCACGGTCAAGGACGGGCAGGCTGCGAACATCGAAGATGCTGGCAAGGGCGGGCATATTTCTGCCATCCATGTTTCTGGCTGTCTTGGCCCACGCATTGCGACCGGTCAGCAAACGGGCCATGGCACGGGGATAGTACAAATACGTGGCGTAAAGATAAATCAGGGCACCGATCCCCAAGAAGATGCCGCCAAATCCTCGGCCTTCCTCTCGTGTCTTGCCGCGGTAGAGGACTCCCCAGCTGGCATAGGGGATAAACAAAAATACCGCAGCCACAGCAATCTGGACCATTACATCGGCACCGGTGGCGAGACCAAAACGCCCGTCAATGACGGCAAAGTACGTAAGGACTGGTACCAGCACCAAGTTGACCATCATAATCAGCGGCTGAGCCATGAAGTAGTGGATTTCTAGCGCACCCGAAAATTTCAGGGCCTTGGCGCGCCGTAGTTCCGGCAACAAGGATGCACACTCCATATTGCCCTGGGCCCAACGGGTCCGCTGGGTCAGTAAGCGCTGTGTGAACGGGAGCGCCTCCTGAGAAACATGACCCTCCGGCACGTAATGGTTACGCCACCCCAAACCCAGAATGCGCAAACCCAATTCATAGTCCTCAGCGAGCTTATTGCCCCACGGTTTGCCATATTTCTCGGCCACCTGATCCAGTACCGACATGCGGGTGAACTGTCCGTTGCCGCCCATGCCCACAGTGCCGGTGCGTACGCGCAGCGCTTGCATGGCCGAGTTGGTGGCACGGAACTCCAGATCCTGCATCCGAATCAAGTACCGCGCCACCACATTCGCGAACATCCCGCGTTCCGGCAGTGGACGGCGGTCATCGCGGTTCTTCATCCAGACTTCCAGTTGGGCCGCTCCCACCGCAGGATCACCAAAAGACTCGGGACCGGCGAGGAACTTCAGCGCGTCGTCGGAGAGATAGCCGTCGGCGTCGAGGATTCCGATGACTGTCTGAGCTCGGCGTGTGGGCTCATTTCCCACAAAGTCAGAGACCACCGAAAAGGCGTAGTTCAAAGCCTCACCCTTTCCAATTCTGGCCTCTGGGCGAACCCTGGAAATCAGATGCACCTTGTCATCAAACGCCATTGCCCGGGTAACCACGGCGGCTGTGCCGTCCTCGCTGGCGTCGTCAATGACCCAAACGTGGGCAAAGGGAAAGCTGGTGCGGGCCGATGAAATAGTCGCCGCCACAACGTTTTCCTCATCCCTGCACGGGATAAGAAAATGCCACTCGAGCGCTTCCGGGTCGCCCGTGCTGTTGGGGCGTCTGCGCCAATAACCGTAGTAGAGCATGGAGATATACGTGAGCGCACACGAGGCCGTCAAGGTTACCGCCAGCAGTGCAGTATCCCGCCAAGAGTTCTCGCCAAAGTTACCGAACAATCCGGAACTGCAGAAAACCACAAAGGCTGCCGCGCCGTACAGCACCGCCAGAATCACCATGATCACTGAATCGGCGAGACCTCGGACAGGGGGTGAAGCTTGTGTCACAGGGCAGTCCTAGGGATCGTCAGAGGGTGAAGGTATTTATCACTATACTGGGCAAATGCTGGACTTCATGGGGAAAAACGCACTGGTCATTGAAGACGACGACGACATTAGAGGCCTGCTGGAAATAGTGTTGGGGCAAATGGGATTCACCGTGACTGCGGTGGATACCGGCACTGCAGGACTCAGCAGCGCACAAGCCCTCAGCCCGGACCTGGTGACCTTGGATATTGGACTGCCAGATGTCGATGGTGTGAGCGTGCTGAGGGAACTTCGCACCTTCCACGAAGGCACTGTGGTCATGCTGAGCGCTCGCGGCCAGCAGGGCGACATCGATGCGGCCATGGCAGCTGGAGCAAGCGGCTATCTGCTGAAGCCGTTCCGACCGGCATCGCTGAAACAAGAACTCGTGGCCATCCTTGCCAGCTGATCTGTCCGCCGATCACACGGCCACCATGGAGCCCAATGGCTGGCGTCGGACGGTGGAGAGAGAATTCTTTGGCTTGCCGCGGGTCCATAGAGCCCTGCTGAGTCAGGCACCTCTGGCAATCACGACGCTGGTCGTTGTTATCTTCTTGGTGCTGATTGATCCGGCTTTGATAACCAATGTACTGTTTGTTCTGGGCTTGGGCGGGGTATTTCTGCTGGTGGGGGCGGCGGCCCTGCTGCGCTGGAAGATTCTGCCTGACTGGTTCATCTGGGTGATCCCGTTGGCAGATTTCATAGCCATTGGGGCCATGGTGCACGGCGCCAACCAATCGTTGAGTGGGCTTTCGCTGCTATCGGTCTTTCCGGTCTTGTGGTTGGCGTGGTCGGATATGCCGCCAAAATTCACCCGGATCATAGCCTTTGTGGGTCCTTTGACCATTGCGTGGGCGCCTTTCCTGTTCGGCGGTGTTGAACCCAGCCGTGCCGGCCTGATCAAACCGTTGCTGATTCCTATCATCATGTTGGGCTTGGCTACTGCCGCCACCGTCGTCACCAAGAGTCTGCAAGTGCAAGCCGAACGCTTGAGTGCAGCAACCGGCGAGGCTCAGCTAAGGGCTAGCCAGCTGGATAGCATCATCAACGTGGCCGAGGTTGGCGTGGTTGTTGTCGACGGAGGAGGCCACGACCTGCTCATGAACAAATACCAACAGGCCATCCATTCCCTGGCACTGCCTGCCGCGGCGGCCGATCCGTCGGAGGCTGAGCTGCTGGTTTTTGGTCCCGACCGGTTAACACGTGTCCCGTCTGAGGAGAGGCCCGTCCGACGCGCGGTCAACGGTGAGGAATACTCGGGGGAACTTTACTGGATTGGGTCGGGAAGCGGACAGCGGGCCATGTCTACTTCGGCCCGCCAGATTGTGGATGAGTACGGGGCCCGCCAAGGGGCAGTTGTGGTGTTCCATGACGTAAGCGAGGTGATGGAGGCGGTGGCTGCGCAGGAGGACTTTGTGGCCAGTGTTTCCCACGAGTTAAGGACCCCGCTCACCTCCATTCTGGGGTACCTGGAGTTGGTGCTCGATGATCTTGATGATGACGTTGTCGCCAGCTATCTCAAGATAGTCTCGCGGAATGCTGAACGGCTACTGAGACTGGTCAACGACCTATTGGGATCGGCGCGCGACGCTATGACGGTCACTCCTCAGGTGGGTGATTTAAAGGCCATTCTGGTCTCGGCGGTAGACGCGGCTCGACCCCGCGCCGAACAGCGGAGCGTGAGAATTCACCTCGATGTGGAATCGGACATGCTGGGCAGCTTTGATCGCGTCCGAATGGGGCAAGCGATAGATAATTTGATCTCCAACGCAGTGAAATTCGCCTCCAGTCCCGGCGTTGTCGAAGTCGTCGGAAAGGCCACAACCACCGGGTTGAGCGTGTCAGTGCGTGACGATGGGCTCGGTATCAGCCCTGAGGAACAGGTGAAGCTGTTTACCCGCTTTTACCGTAGTGAGTCCGCTCGCCAGGCTGCAGTTCCAGGCGTGGGGTTGGGGCTAGCCATCACGAAGACCATTGCGGACGCTCACGGCGGGGTCTTGACAGTGGCGAGCACTGTGGGCGAAGGCAGCACGTTTACGCTGAGCATTCCACACTGAGGTTTCCCGGTTGAGGATTAGGATGACCAACTCTCTGCGCTGGCGGACGCGGTGACAGTCGTGAGAGGTGAGGCTTCCCGGCGTCGTGCTTGTTAAACAACTGAACCGCAGCACGGCCTTGCGCCAGTTGCTGCGGTTCAGTGAGCGTACGCTTAGGCGTTCTGCGCCCTCGGCGCCCCCATTCCTGGGTTGATCTGATGTGGACCACTCGCCGACGGGCGGACGTCGAAGTCGAACATTGCCGTGGGCAGGTACACCGTTGAACAGGAGTTCGGGATGTCAACGACGCCGGAGAGCCGGCCCTCAATGGGAGCTGCACCGAGGAGCAGATAGGCCTGCTCCGGAGCGTAGCCAAACTTCGTCAGGTAGTCGATGGCGTGAAGACATGCCCGCTGATACGACAGATGCGAATCCAGGTAGCGCTGCTCACCGTCCAAAGTGACTGACGTGCCGGAGAAAGCGATCCATTCGCTGAACTGTGGCTCGACTCGCCCTGGCATGAAGATGGCATTCTCGGAGACACCGTACGTGTCCATACCGCCGCGAATGATGTCCACACGCAAATCGATGAAACCACCCATCTCGATGGCGCCGCAGAATGTGATTTCGCCGTCACCCTGGGAGAAGTGCAAGTCGCCCAGGGACAGGTTCGCGCCGTCAACAAATACAGGATAGAAGATCCGGGTCCCCTTGGACAGGTTCTTGATGTCCTGATTTCCACCGTTTTCACGCGGTGGTGCTGTACGAGCGGCCTCGGAGCCAACCCTGCCCCATTCGCTGGCCGGCACACCGCCCAATACGGCGTGCTCTGCCTCCGGCGGGAGAGCCAGCGGCGGGACACGGAGCGGATCGGTGGCGATGAGGTCACCCTCGCGTTTGTTCCATTTGGCCAAAAGTGCTGCCGACGGGGCGGTACCCATGAGTCCAGGGTGGATGAGGCCCTCGAAGGAGACCTCCGGTACGTGCCGCGACGTTGCGACTTGACCGGTGAAATCCCAAATTGCCTTGTACGCATCCGGGAACTGGTCGGTGAGGAATCCGCCACCATTGTTTCTGGAGAAAATGCCGGTGTAACCCCAGCCCTGCCCAGCCAAAGGCCCGCTGTCCTCCTGCGGGATGGGGCCGACATCCAGGATGTCAACGATCAGCAGATCCCCCGGCCTGGCACCCTCGACGGCGAATGGCCCCGAGAGCTTGTGCACCGTCAACAGGGGCGCATCAAGAATGTCCTGGGCGGAGTCGTCATTCTTGATGGCGCCATCAAACCACTCACGACAATCCACGCGGAACACGTCGCCAGGCTTGACCGTGGCTACCGGCGGTATCTCAGGGTGCCAACGGTTATGGCCTTGCTTTTCCTGATCCTCGAACTTCTTGGTCGAATCGAGCGGAAATATCACTTCAGGCATGGTACTTCTCCTTCTTATCGATGCAGTACGTAGTGGGAATCTGCGTCCTTTCAGGGGCGCGGAAGTTTTTGGTGCAAGGGGTTGTGCGAGTAGCGCGTTGCCCGCTTTGTTGCAGGGGAAAGCCCGGTCACCACCTCGGGGCTGTGTGCACTTCGTTTGGTTGAGTCAATAAGCTTGAATTCAGCCGAGTTGGCGATCGACAGCCTAGGTGAGCTCATCCGACGTCGAGCCTGTTGGGAACATTTGGGGCACGCCGTGGATTCGGGGGCTGCTGCCATGGTGAACGCGGCTTCAAAAACAGTTCCTTCTGGACATTGGAAGTCGTACAACGGCATGAACTATCCTCTCTGACAGGACCGGACGCTAGGCGTTTTGAGTTACTGTGCTGGTTTCATTTGGTTTGTGGCTGGTGCGACGAGAAAGTGCGTAGGATGCAACGAGGGCAAAGACTCCGACCACCGCCAAGGTGATGGCCTCGCGTGGACCGGTGGTGTAATTTCCGCTCAGCAGCAGGAGCGCCGGGATGGTGCCGGTGATGTGGGCGACGATGATGGTGAACCAGCCTGTGAAATCGTTCAGCGAGTCTTTTCCCAGCCCCAGGAGCAGGAAGAAGAGCGTCCATAGTATGGCCCAAATGAACCAAATGACGCCGAAGACGGGGTCATTAATCGCAGTGAATTGCAGGACCCCGAAGACCACCGCAACGACGGCCACAAAAAGAGAAAACCAGCCCAATCCTTCGCCTGGAAGGTTGAAAATCTGGTTAATGCCTACATATAGATATGTGAAGCCAAATAAATACAGGCCCGAAGCGCCGAAGATGGCTGCTGGGTCACCGTTTGCTTGGGACAAGATGATCGTGGGAAACACGATCTGCATAACGCCCACGAATAAATTAAAGACAGCGGCGGACTTGCCAGGGATTTTTCCCAAGAGCATGAGCCCATTTATGAACAGAACTGCACCGACATAGAGTAAACCAACATTACCCACCGGGATGTCCTTCCGACGCTGTTGCGGCATGACGAATAGGGAGGAGAGGCAGTGAAATGACTCCGATTACGGGGCCTTGACGCATACACTATCGCCGATTTTGTGCAACTACAAGAGCTGATTCAGCAAACTGAAGTACAAATATGACGTGGCGTGCATTGAGTGCAGCGTACGTGTGCTAAGAGCGAATGTTGGCTTTCGCTGCAGCGGATCTTAAACAAGTGACCCGCAGCAAGTGGCTTTCGCCAATTACTGCGGGTCAGATGTTTGCTACTTGGTCTCGACGAGCTCTGGTCTCGACAGGCTCGACCGCCGGGGTCTCGGTGCTACTCGCCTGCGGAGTCTGAACGGCCCATGATGGTCACGGGCACGAAGATGGCCAGTGAGCACAGGCCGATGCCAAGGCCGGCCGGCACAAACGCGTGTGCGAAGCTCTCAAGGCTCCAGTACGAGAAAGCAAAGATTCCGCCAAGGAACAAGGCAAAGAAAATGACGAACAAGACGACGGACTGCACAGTGCTGTTCTCGCCGCGGTAAGCGTTGTTGGACACGGTTTCTCCTTCCCCCTAAGAGGGGAGCTGAGTGGATGCACCGAAGAGCCGGCGCGTTGATCTACCCACGATCTTAGTACGGATTAATAGGAAGAGGCGCCCGCGCCGCCGGTGACGATGGCAATACCTGAGCTGGTGCCGATCCGGGTGGCTCCGGCCTGGATCATTTCCAGAGCTTTTTCTCGGGTTCGGACCCCGCCAGAGGCCTTCACCCCGATATCCGGGCCCACGGTTTCGCGCATCAACGCAACGTCCTGGGCCGTGGCACCGCCGCCGTTGAAGCCTGTGGAGGTCTTGACGAAATCGGCACCGGCTTCGACAGCGGCCTGGCAGGCGAGAATCTTCTCGCCATCGCTGAGCAGTGAGGTTTCAATGATGACCTTCAGCAGCGAATCAGCTTCATGGACTACCTCGGCCACAGCAGAAATATCGCTGACGAGGGCGTCCCGATCCAGTGCGCGGGCGGAGGCGATGTTGATGACCATATCGATCTCATCGGCGCCGTCCATGGTGGCACCGCGGGCCTCGAATACCTTGACATCGGTGTTGTGTGTGCCGAGGGGGAAGCCCACTACGGTACAGGTCAGTACGCCCGTGCCGAGCAGTGCCTTTTTCGCGGCTTCGACCCAGACCGGGTTGACGCACACGGACTTGAAATGATGTTCGGCGGCTTCTTTGCACAACCGCAGGATGTCATCGCGGCTGGCCTCGGGCGCTAAGAGGGTGTGGTCAATGTAACGGGCGAGTTCATCGCCGGCTTGGCCTGCCGCGAAGGGGCTGGTGGATGTCATGGTGCGTACCTTCCGACGTGTTGATGTGTATCACCATGGTGCCACAGGAACTGGTCAGCGCAATCGGTAGCCGCGCTTGAGGACGGTTTCCACAATGCTGGGATCAGGCAGTCCCGCACGCAGCCGGCTAATGGTCATATGCAGGGAGTGTTCGGCATCACCGAGACCCAGCGTGCTGCTGAGTTCCGCCTGCGATTTGATGGCCCGGTCACCGGTCATCAACGCCTTCAATAACTGCAGAGGTGCCGGTGGCAGCGACACCGGAATGCCATCGACGCGCAGCGACTGACCGCGCACCTCCAACACCGTGCCGCAACTCTCGGCGCGCAGCACCCCTGTCTGTTCCAGATGCTCGCACACCAACCGGATCAGGGCGCCCATCCGAAACCGTTCCGGGACAAGTGGCGTGATTCCGGCAGCCAGCAGAGGTGCTGCCGTAACCGGACCCACTACGGCA
Organism: Specibacter sp. NPDC078692; assembly: GCF_040686835.1. Taxonomy (NCBI): domain Bacteria; kingdom Bacillati; phylum Actinomycetota; class Actinomycetes; order Micrococcales; family Micrococcaceae; genus Specibacter; species Specibacter sp. NPDC078692. The sequence continues at coordinate 10,470 of NZ_JBFBLV010000016.1, read as the reverse complement.
CTGATCACCGCGCCCAAGCCTGCGCCCAAGCCACCAACTTCGGTACCGTCACCTCGAAGTGCATTGCGGAATGCGGAGCCGCGGCCCAGCGCATCGGCGGTGCTCAGTACCGCGTCGACGGCCGGGGCGCTGGTAAACGTCAGGACATCGATCTCCTTGTTGATCACGGATTCAATGAGCTGCGGCAACTTGTCTCCGTCCTCAGCATTGATCCAGCGGTACGGGGTGACAGTCAGCACCGTGGCCCCTGCCTTGCGCAGCCGGGAGAGCGCCGCGACATCTGTGTAGCCGTGGACCTGGACTGCCACGGTTTTGCCGTTGACCCCGGTGGAAATGACCAGATCGGTCAACGTGGCTGTGGTTTCATCGGCGCTAATGCCATCGTCATCGAGTCCGGCGGCCCGGACCGCGCCGCGGGCTTTAGGACCACGGACATAAATGGCGGAGGTAGCCAGGGTGGCCAACAGTTGTTCACCCTGCCCGGCAGCATCGGCCGCCTCAGCCCAGCGACGCATCCCGTACGCCGTAGTGACCATGACAATGTCCGGGGCTGCGGCAATCACCGCAGCTGTTTCGGCGAGCAGGGCGGCATCGTCCTGGACCGGGGCAATCTTCAGCGCAGGAGCGTGCTGTACCTGGGCGCCGCGGCGTTCCAGCGCGTCTATCAAGTCTGCGGCCCTGCGGTGCGCGGTGACCCCAATCCGGAAACCTCGCAGTGGTTGCTCCAGCTGCACGGAAGGGGGCTGTGGTGTCTCGCTCATGGAATCCTTCAAGCTGTTTGCAAAGTAGCATCCACGGTCGGGATGGCCAGGCCAGTCAGGTCAGCTAGGTTCACCACATCCCCAATCACGATGACAGCGGGGTTGCGGCAGCTAGCCGACGCCTGAACAATGCTACCGAGTGTTGCGATGGTGGTTCGCTGGGTCAGCGCAAATCCGTTCTCCACGATAGCCACGGGCGTTTCCGCAGCCAGTCCCGCCAGCCGCAGCCCGGCCACCAATGACGGGAGTGTGCCGATGCCCATAAGTACTACAACGGTGCCGCCCAGCCCGGCCAGATGCGCATACTCGTGAGTCTCCAACGGCGCATGACCGGAGACCACTGTGAACAGATGACTGACATTACGGTGTGTGACGGGAATGCCGGCCGCACCCGGGACGGAGATGGCGCTGGTGATGCCGGGGATCACTGTCACGGCAATACCAGCCGCCACAGCCGCGGCCATTTCTTCGCCGCCGCGGCCAAATACAAATGGATCGCCGCCTTTGAGCCGGACCACGTGCAGACCGCTGCGGGCGCCGTCGATCATGCGGGTGTTGATCGCCTCCTGCGGCACCTTGTGATGACCTGGGGATTTGCCGACGTCCACGAAGGTGGCCCGCGGTGCCAACTGTGCCAAATCCTCGGTGGGGCCGAGTCGGTCAAAGTAGACCACATCGGCTGCGGCCAGCGCTTTGGCGGCGCGCAGAGTGAGCAGATCGGCAGGACCCGGACCGCCGCCGACGAGGGTGATGCGACCCTTGCGAGCGGTGCGTGATGTGGGTGCGGTGCGTGACGTGGGTGGTGTGCGGGATGTCTGCTGTGTGTGCGGCATCTGAGTCACCTTTAGTTCTGGTTCGCAGTGGCACTGCGAACGGGGATGTGGGTGGCGATCACGACTGAGCCGGCTGCTGCCTTTTCCGATGCTGTGGCGGGGCGGATCTGGCCGCGTTCGGGTACAAACACAATGGATTCATCCGGGGTGTGTGGGGCGTTGACAAAGGAACGGAAGCGGCGCAAACGTTCGGGGTTGGCCAAGGTGGCGGCCCATTCGTCCTCGTAGTTATCCACGTGTGCGCCCATGGCGGCTTCGAGATCGGCGGCGATGCCCAGCGAATCGTTGACCACCACCTCCACGACGTGAGCGATCCCGCCGTCGAGCTCTTCTTGCCAGCGGGCCGTGCGCTGGAGCCGGTCAGCGGTGCGGATGTAGTACATCAGGTAACGGTCAATGTAGGCGATGAGGGTGGCGTCGTCGAGGTCTTTGGCGAGCAGCTGGGCGTGGGCCGGGGTGGCGCCGCCGTTGCCGCCCACGTACAGGTTCCAGCCGTCCGCCGTGGCGATGATGCCCACGTCCTTGCCGCGGGCCTCGGCGCATTCGCGGGCACAGCCGGAGACCCCGAATTTGATCTTGTGCGGGCTCCGTAATCCGCGGTAACGCAGCTCCAGATTGATCGCCATGGCGACGGAATCCTGCACACCGAAGCGGCACCAGGTGGAGCCCACGCACGATTTCACTGTGCGCAGTGACTTCCCGTAGGCCTGCCCGGATTCCATACCGGCATCAACCAGGATCTTCCAAATCTCCGGCAACTGCTCCAGCCGTGCCCCGAACAGATCGATCCGCTGCCCGCCGGTGATCTTCGTATAGAGGCCGAAATCCAGGGCCACCTTGGCAATGACAGCCAACTTCTCCGGTGTGATTTCACCGCCCGGGATGCGCGGCACCACCGAGTAAGTGCCGTCCTTTTGCATATTGGCCAGCGCCCGGTCATTGGTGTCCTGCAAGGTGCCGCGGCCCTCATCGAGCACATAGGCGCTGTTTTGGCTGGCCAGGATATTGGCAATGGTGGGCTTGCAAATATCGCAACCGCGCCCGGTTTTTGCCGTCTCGTCCACGCCGAAGCGGGCCAGAATATCGGGGAAACTGTTCAATTCCAGGGCCTTCACGGCTTCGAAGATTTCCCGGCGGGACATGTCGAAGTGCTCACACAAGGCCTTGGATACGGTGATTCCGGACTTCTTGAGTTCTCCCTCCATGAGCTTTTTCAGCAGCGGGACGCAGGAACCACACTGGGTGCCGGCACGTGTGCACGCCTTCAAACCGGGCAGATCCTGGACCGGCGCATTGCCGTCGCAGCTGCCGTAACCGTTGACGGCGTCGCGAATTTCTCCGGCGGAGACATTGTTGCAGGAGCACAGGATGGCGTCGTCGGGAAGTTCGACGGCGGGAGCGTCACCGCCGCCTGCTGCAGAAAGGAATGCGCCGGGTTCGGCCGGCAATTCCCGGCCCAGTAGCGGGCGCAGAGAAGTGTAGGGGGCGGCATCGCCCACGAAGATGCCGCCGAGGAGAGTCTTGGCGTCGGCGCTGGTCACGATTTTTTGGTAGACACCACGGGCCGGATCGGCGTAGACCACCTCGAGGCTGTTCTCTGTGCGGGCAAAGGCGTCACCAAAGCTGGCGACGTCCACGCCGGAGAGCTTGAGCTTGGTGGCCGTGTCGAAGCCGGGGAACGTGGCGCTGCCACCGTGTAGGCGGTCCGCCACAATCTCGGCCATGGTGTTGGCGGGGGCCACCAAACCCAAACACATGCCGCCAAAGTTGGCCACCTCACCAATGGCCCAGACTCCAGGGACCGTGGTGGCGCAGCCTTCATCGATCACAATGCCGCCGCGCGGGCCCAGTTCGAAACCGTGGCCGGCATTGCCGTCGCTGTCCTTGGCGAGTTCGTCGCGAGGCCGCACGCCAATGGCAACCACCACCAGATCGGCCGGTACCACCGCCCCGTCGGCCATGAGTACGCCGGTGACCTGGCCGGCGTCGTCCGTTTCAATGGCGGAGGGGTACACGCCGGCGGTGGCCGACATGCCCTTGGCCGCCACTAAACGGCCCAAAGCCTGCCCGGCGCCCTCGTCGAGCTGGGTGTCCATGAGCCAACGGCCGCCGTTAATGACCACCGAGGCGGCGCCGAGCTTGATCATCCCGGCAGCGGCTTCGAGCCCCAACAAGCCACCGCCAATGACTGCGGTGTTGACGGTGCGGCCCAACTTTTGGCCTAGGGCGGCGAGCTGCTGGTTCAGGGTCCAGACATCATCCAGGGTGCGGTAGACGTGGCTGTGCTCGGCGCCGGGAATTCTCAGCCGCGCTGCGTCAGAGCCTGTGGCCAGCACCAGCTCGTCATAGGGATACAGGGTCAGCTCGCCGTTGGCCAGGGTGTGGACGGTGCGCAGGACGGGGTCGATCCGGGTCACCTTTTCACCCGTGACAAGTGTGATGGCCGGGTGCTCCCACAGGGTCGGATCGCCCAAGGACAAATCGGTGTTCACCTCTGTGAGGGCCTGGCTCAGCGCCACCCTGTCATAGGGGAGGTGTGCTTCCTCGGTGAGGACGGTGATGCGCCAATCGTTGTGACCCCGGGCATGCATTGCCTCCACAAAACGATGAGCGGCCGGTCCGCCACCCACCACAACAATGCTGCGGAACTCGCTGGCCGGGGCGTCTTCGGTGCTGGCAGCTCTGGGGCTGGCGTTCGCCGTGGTGTTCAGTTCGTTTGATTTCGTCATGACTGTGGCCTTTCACTGGGAGCCCGGTGCTGGCGGCCTCGTGTTTGCGGCCTCTGTTGCGGCCCTCTTGATGGGCCAGATGCCGGCGTCAACGTGTGATTCCATGCTAGGAAAGTGCCATTACTGACTCGTTTCGCCTGTGTAACGAGGAGTTAACATATGCCTCACGGGGACGTGGGCTGCGGCGGTGAGCGAGGTTTAACATTGCCGTCACAGGGGCCGCGGACAGGGGAAACATGGGCTCTTTAGTGTTGCTGATAGTTGCCCGAATCGATCAAAGGAACACTCATGGAACAGCTCATGGAAATGCCACGCACCGCCTTGTTGTCAAGAACAGTCTCGACACGCACCACACCGGTTCACTCCTTTCCGGCGGGCCCGGCGTCGCGCTGGTTTCCTGTATGCAAACTGGGCGATCTTGAAGATTCGTGGGGCGAGGCAGCCCTGATCAACGGCCAGCAGGTGGCGTTGTTCCGCGTAGGGGAGCATGAGGTTTTTGCCGTCTCACAGGCGGACCCCGCCACGCATTCCCATGTCATGGCCCGCGGCGTGGTGGGCTCCCGCGGCGACAGCTACACGATTGCTTCGCCGCTGCATAAAGAGGTCTACTCGCTGGCCACCGGGGAGTGCTTTGGCAGGCCTGAGCTGTCGCTGGACACTTTCCCGGTTCGCGTGGTGGCCGGGGCCATTGAGGTTGAGCTTTAGAGGTTTTCCAAACCGAGGGCAGCCTTGACATCAAGGACCACGGCGGCCAACGCACGTTGCGTTTCTTCTTGGGCTGCGGCAAGTTGTTCGGCTCCGCTCACCGGGACAATCACTTCCAAGTAGCACTTGAGTTTAGGTTCTGTGCCGCTGGGACGGATGATGACCCGGGTGCCGCTATCGGTCCAGTAGGCCATGCCTTCCGTGGGTGGCAGCTCGTCGGTGCCTATCGACAGATCGGCGAGCTCGGCCACGGGGGAGCCGTCAAAATGGGCGGGGGGCTGCTCGCGCAGCCGGGCCATCATGTTGTGAATGTCGCTGACGTCTTCGACCCGAATACTGATTTGGTTGCTGGCGTGCAGGCCGTGGGTCAAGGCCAGATCATCCAGAACATCAAAAAGCGTCCGGCCAACGGCCTTGAGAGAGGCGGCCATTTCCGCCAGCAACAAGCCAGCCGAAATCCCGTCCTTGTCACGCACCACCTCTGGTGCAACACAGTAGCCCAGTGCTTCTTCGTAGCCATAGCTCAGCGACGGAACCCGCGAAATCCACTTGAAGCCGGTCAGGGTTTGGACATGTCCGTATCCGGCAGCGGTGGCGATCTTGCTCAGCAACCGTGAAGAAACAATCGAGTTGGCGAAGACGGGGGTGCCTGGTTGCGCTGTTCCGGTGTTCTCCGTTCCGCTTCCCGCTGTTCTGGCGCGGCCACCTCTTGCCGCCAAATGCGCTCCGAGCAAGGCTCCCACCTGGTCCCCGTGGAGTTGATGCCACACTCCGGTCGCTGGATTGAGCACACCAACGGCCACCCTGTCAGCATCAGGATCATTGGCCAACACCAGATCAGCCTCGACCTTTTCGGCTAATGCGAATGCCAAGTCCATGGCGCCTGCTTCTTCCGGATTAGGGAAAGAAACGGTAGGGAAGTCCGGATCCGGGGTGGCTTGTTCAGCTACGGCGTGGACATCGGCGAAGCCTGCGCTGTGCAGCACGGCCAAGGCCGTTTCATGGCCCACGCCGTGCAGGGAGGTGTGCACAATGCGTAGCTCTCGCGCGGGGAAAGCCGTAGCGTCAACGAGCCCGGCGACAGACTCCTTGTATTCCTCAATCAGGGCATCGCCGAGGACGTGCCAACCATCGGCAGCCATCTCAATACCAGAGGTATCGCCCAGTTCAGCGGTGTTGGCGACCGCGTCAATATGACCGGCGATCAGGGAATCATGAGGAGCCACGATCTGAACTCCACGGGCCTCCGGTGCTACAGCCCGGCCACCCAGGTACACCTTGTAGCCGTTATCTTGGCGCGGGTTGTGGCTGGCGGTCACCATGATCCCGGCTTCGCACTCCAAGGCACGCACAGCGTAAGCGAGCACGGGCGTTGGCAGCGGCGCTGGCATCAGGAAAGTCTCAAGGCCCGCCGCGGTGAAGATGGCCGCGGTCTCCTGCGCAAAAGCCTGAGAGTTGTAGCGGGCATCAAATCCCACCACTGCTCTGGGGCGGTAGGGGAGGGGAGGCACGGAGGAGGGATCGGCGTCGTGCGCGTCCTTGTGCTCTAGCTGCTCCTGCTGGGCCAGGGCCAGCAGATGGGCGGCGACCCCGGCGGCGGCGCGGCGCACCACCACCTTGTTCATCCGGTTCGGGCCGGGCCCCATGGCGGCACGGAGCCCGGCGGTGCCGAACTGGAGATTGCCGGCAAAGCTGTCGAGCAGCTCGGCCAACTCGGGGGGATCGGTCGCGGCGGCGGCGATCAGCTCCTGCAGCTGGGCAGCCGTTGCCGGGTCCGGATCGTGGGCAGCCCACTGTCCGGCGGCAGCTTGCAAGGCCTCAACCTCGAGCGCGGCGTTGGACTCGGAGCGATTTTCGTTTAGATGTCTCACGAGACCAATGTAACCGCACCGGGCACGAACTCCTACAACTTGGCGATGATGCCCGCCAAGAGCGCCGAAATACGCGGACCTGCGGCGGCACCGGCCTCGATGACTTCGGTGTGGCTCAGCGGGGTGGCGCTGATGCCCGCTGCGAGGTTGGTCACCAGCGAAATGCCGAACACCTCCATGCCGGCGGCGCGGGCGGCAATAGCCTCCAACGCCGTGGACATGCCCACCAGATCCGCTCCGATGCGCTTGGCGTACTGCACCTCGGCGGGGGTCTCATAGTGCGGGCCGGTGAACTGTGCGTAGACGCCTTCATCGAGGGTGGGGTCCACCTCGCGGGCCACGGCACGCAGCCTGGCCGAGTACAGATCCGTCAGATCCACGAACGTCGCACCCTCCAACGGGGACGTTGCCGTCAAGTTAATGTGGTCGCTGATCAACACGGGGGTGCCGGGGCTCCAAGCTTCGTTGAGTCCGCCACAGCCGTTGGTCAGCACCATGGTGGTGGCGCCGGCGGCCGCAGCCGTGCGCACACCATGCACCACAGCACGCACACCCTTGCCTTCGTAGAAGTGGGTGCGGGCGCCGAGCACCAGCACGTTCTTGCCGCCCGGGGTGCGAATGGAGGTGAGTGTGGCCACATGGCCCACTACGGCCGGGGCGGAAAAGCCGGGGACCTCGGCAGCGTCCAGAACCGCTGTCACCTCGCCAATAAGCCCAGCGGCTTCACCCCATCCGGAGCCTAGAACCACGGCAATATCATGCACCGGCACGCCTGAGTGCTCGGCAATATAGGCTGCTGCCTCGCGGGCAAGCTCGGCGGGATCGGTCTGGGCTGGCATCTGCGCGGCAGTGTTTTCTGGCGTCTGTTGAGTAGTCACGGAACCAACATACCGGCACCGGCGGCCCAAACACAGGGCGCGTGGAATTGTCGCATGGCGCGGGCTAGGGAACAATGAATGATTGTGACTAGTCATCAGGATGTATTTGCGCCCTTTGCCCTTCCCAGCCTTGCGATCCTTGGCGGTGGGCCGGGCGGTTATGAAGCCGCCATGGTGGCCGCATCAATGGGAGCCGAGGTGACCATTGTGGAACGTTCCGGAGTGGGTGGTTCTGCCGTTTTGACGGATGTGGTCCCCTCCAAGACCCTCATTGCTGTAGCTGAAGCCATGAACCGCAGCATCGACTCCACTGAGTTGGGGGTGAGCTTCAATCTGGCCGAGGGCAACCCGAAGAAGGCCATCAAGGCTGATCTGAAGCAGATCAACGAACGTGTGATGCGTCTGGCCAAGGAGCAGTCCACCGACATCCGCCGGAGCCTTGAAGCCGTGGGCGTGAAGATTGTCATTGGCACCGGCCGCCTGCTGGATAACCGAACCATTGAAGTTGACCGCGGCGAAACCCGCGAAGTCATCAAGGCCGACGCCATTCTGGTCTCCGTGGGCGCCCACCCACGCGAGCTCGCCACCGCTCAGCCCGATGGCGAACGCATTTTCAACTGGACCCAGATCTACGATTTGGATGAGCTGCCTGAAGAGCTGATCGTGGTTGGTTCCGGTGTCACCGGTGCCGAATTCGCCTCTGCGTTTAACGGCCTAGGCTCCAAGGTCACCCTGATTTCCAGCCGCGACCAGGTGCTGCCCGGCGAAGACTCTGACGCCGCCGCTGTGCTCGAAGACGTCTTCGCCCGCCGCGGCCTGCGCGTCTTGTCCCGCTCACGCGCCGAAGCCGTGGAGCGCACCGCCGACGGCGTAGTGGTCACCCTCGGCGACGGCTCCCAAATCACCGGCTCGCACTGCCTGGTCTGCGTTGGCTCAATCCCCAACACCACCGACATTGGCCTGGAAGCCGCCGGCGTCGAGGTCACCTCCTCCGGTCATATTAAGGTCGACGGCGTCTCCCGCACCAGTGCGCCCAACGTCTACGCCGCAGGTGACTGCACAGGTGTCTTCGCGCTGGCATCCGTGGCCGCCATGCAGGGCCGCATCGCCGTGGCCCACTTGGGCGGCGACGGCGTGCGCCCGCTCAAGCTCAACCACGTATCCTCGAACATCTTCACCTCCCCGGAAATTGCCTCCGTGGGTGTCTCCGAGGCTGACTTGGCTTCCGGCAAATACCAGGGTGACGTTCTGAAGCTGTCCTTGCAGACCAACGCCCGGGCCAAGATGCGTAACGTCAACGACGGATTCGTTAAGATCATTTCCCGCAAGGGGTCAGGAACCGTTATTGGTGGTGTAGTGGTGGGGGCCGGAGCTTGCGAGCTGATCTTCCCGATCGCACTAGCCGTAACCCAGAAACTGCACGTGGACGATGTCGCCAATACCTTCACCGTGTACCCGTCATTGTCCGGGTCCATTTCCGAAGCCGCCCGGCGCCTGCACGTGCACATGTAACTTTGTGCGGGGACGTTGACCCGTGAGCTTGCGGGGACGTTGACCCGACTCTTCTATGTCTGTCAAGCCGCGTTTTGAAGGGTTCTATTTTTGGCTGACGCGGTGAGAATGCGGAAGACGTTTCGGGCTAGGTAGCGTTTGATGCAACGGCGAATTTCTCTGTCGTTCAGGCCTTGAGCGCGGCGTTTCTCGAAGTACTCCCGAGTGCCTTCGTGGTGGGTCATGCGGGTCAGCGCAACGATGTAGAGGGCGCTGTTTAGTGCCCTGTCACCGCCGCGGTTGAGACGGTGGCGGGTGGTGTTGCCCGAGGAAGCAGGGATGGGGTTCACTCCGGCCAGAGATGCGAAGGCAGCCTCGTTACGGACCCGTCCTTCATGGGACCAAGCGATGAAGCATGTGGCAGCTGTTACCGCCCCGAAGCCTTTCTCTTCGAGCAGTGGTGCCGCGTCACTGATTTTGACCAGAGACTGCAGTTGCGTCTCGTTGTTTTTTAGCTGCTGGTCCAGGCTCAGAATGCGGCTTGCCAGTCGTACCGCTTCTGCCCGTGCAATCGATAGGGAGAGCTCTTCAGCACGCTCACGCCACCGGCTGATCTCACCAATTTGGGTGAGGGTGAGCTTGCTGCGGGCATCAACACCCAGGTCATTGCTGCGCACCAGGGCGTTCAAGGCGTTGACTGAGCGGGTACGGTCATGGGCCATGGAATTTCGGGCTGCGATCAGGATGCGAAGACCCTGCCTGGTGCCGTCGTTCAAGCGGGGACGACGCAGTTTCTCCACCTCCATCGGAAGAGCTGCCATCCCGATGCGGTGGGCATCGAGTGCATCGGATTTTCCGACCCCATGGTTCTTCTTCACATCCATGCGCGGTGCTTCAGCGACCGGGTATCCCGCAGCGGCTACGGTGCCGGCCAGGATGGCCCCGTAGGAGGCTGCACCTTCTATGACCCACAGGGTGTCGGCGTCGGCTTCGGTGCGGCGGGCGACCCAGGCGATGGAGCGTTTGATGCCGGCCGGACTGGTAGGGAAAGACTGTGTATCCAGCAACGCTCCGTTGGTGGCGTCGAGGATAGCGAAAACATGATTACGTGCGTGTCAACGCCTACGACAAATGGGTGAAAATGCGCGACGATAGTCAAGATGGTCACCGTACTTCCAGTTGTGATGGACATGGTTGGTGGC